>JBAVEE010000707.1:0-7897 GCA_049587575.1 Bradyrhizobium sp. | reverse complement strand
GCGGCCGGTTTGGCGGCGGCTCCCGCCGCGCCTTCATTGATCTGCCCGAGCAGCGCGCCGACCGCGACGGTTTCGCCATCCTTGGCGATGATGTCGCCAAGCGTACCGGCGGAAGGGGCCGGGACCTCGATGGTGACCTTGTCGGTCTCGAGCTCGACCAGCGGCTCATCGACCGCGACGGCGTCACCGGCCTTCTTGAACCAACGGCCGATGGTGGCTTCGGTCACGGATTCGCCGAGCGTCGGCACGCGAATTTCAGTCATGATCTGTGTCCTCAAATACCCTGAGTGGTCATATTCCCTGGCTGTCATCCTCCGCCAAAGCGGAGGATCCAGTAATCCGCAACGGTTGCGATCGAAAATGAGCAGCGCGGGTTACTGGATGCCCCGCTTTCGCGGGGCGCATGACAGATTGAAAGTCTCTGCTAGTTCAGTGCGTCATCCAGCAGCGCCTTGAGCTGCGCCAGATGTTTCGACATCAAACCGGTGGCGGTTGCCGCTGACGCCGCGCGCCCGGCATAACGCGGACGCTTGAGCGGTGCATTGACCTGGTTCAGCACCCATTCGAGATAGGGCTCGATGAAGTGCCACGATCCCATGTTGCGCGGCTCCTCCTGGCACCAGACCAGTTCGGCGTTCTTGAAACGGCCGAGCTCCGCCACCAGCGCCTTCAACGGCACCGGATAAAGCTGCTCGATACGCATCAGGTAGATGTCATCGATACCGCGCTTCTCGCGTTCCTCGTAGAGGTCGTAATAGACCTTGCCCGAGCACAGCACGATGCGGCGGATCTTGTCGTCGCCCACCAGCTTGATCTTCTCGTCCGGCAGCATCTGGGCGTCATCATAGAGGATGCGGTGGAACGTGGTGTCCCTGCCCAGTTCGTCGAGCCGCGAGACCGCGCGCTTGTGCCGCAGCAGCGACTTCGGCGTCATCAGAATCAGCGGCTTGCGGATTTGGCGATGCAGCTGACGCCGCAACGCGTGGAAGTAATTGGCGGGCGTGGTGGGATAGACCACCTGCATGTTGTCTTCGGCGCACATCTGCAGAAAGCGCTCGAGCCGCGCCGAGGAATGCTCCGGTCCCTGTCCCTCATAGCCATGTGGCAGCAGGCAGACGAGTCCCGACATGCGCAGCCATTTGCGTTCGCCGGAGGAGATGAACTGGTCGAACAAGACCTGCGCGCCGTTGGCGAAGTCGCCGAACTGCGCTTCCCAGATCGCCAGCGCGTTCGGTTCCGCAAGCGAATAGCCGTACTCGAAACCGAGCACCGCCTCTTCGGACAATAGCGAGTTGATGACTTCGTAATGCCCCTGATTGCCGCCAAGATGATTGAACGGGGTGTAGCGGCTCTCGTCTTCCTGATCGATCAGCACCGAATGGCGCTGCGAGAACGTGCCGCGCTCGGAGTCCTGTCCGGACAGCCGCACGTGATGGCCTTCCTGGAGCAATGTGCAGTACGCCAGCGCCTCACCGGTCGCCCAGTCGATGCCGACGCCGGTGTCGATCGCTTTCGCCCGGTTATCGAGGAAGCGCTGGATGGTGCGATGAACCCGGAAGCCGTCCGGCACCTTGGTGATCTTGCGGCCGATATCCTTCAAAACCGCGACGTCGACGCCGGTGACGCCGCGGCGCGCATCTTCTTCCTGATCGGCCGACTTGAAGCCGGCCCATTTGCCGTCGAGCCAGTCGGCCTTGTTGGGCTTGTAGCCCGAGCCGGCCTCGAGTTCGGCATCGAGCCGCGCGCGCCAGTCGGCCTTGGCCTTGTCCACCTCGCCCTCGGTCATCACGCCTTCGGCGACCAGCCGCTTGGCGTAAATCTCCAGTGTGGTCGGATGCGAGGCGATCTTCTTGTACATCACCGGCTGGGTGAAGGCCGGCTCGTCGCCCTCGTTATGGCCATGGCGGCGATAACAGAACATGTCGACGACGACGGGCTTGTGGAACTTCTGCCGGAACTCGATTGCGACCTTGGCCGCGAACACCACCGCTTCCGGATCGTCGCCGTTTACGTGGAAGATCGGCGCGTCGATCATCTTCGCCACGTCGGACGGATAGGGCGAGGAGCGCGAATAGCGCGGATAGGTGGTGAAGCCGATCTGGTTATTGACGATGAAGTGCAGCGAACCGCCGGTGCGATAGCCCTTCAGGTCGGACAGCCCGAAACATTCCGCCACCACGCCCTGGCCCGCGAACGCGGCATCGCCATGCATCAGCAGCGGCAGCACCGAAATGCGCTGGTCCGGCGGATCGCCGTGCTGGTCCTGCTTGGCCCGCACCTTGCCGAGCACCACGGGATCGACGATTTCCAGATGCGAGGGGTTGGCGGTCAGCGACAGATGGATCTTGTTGTTATCGAATTCGCGGTCCGATGACGCGCCCAAATGATATTTGACATCGCCGGAGCCCTCGACCGCGTCGGGATTGGCCGAGCCGCCCTTGAATTCGTGAAACAGCGCGCGGTGCGGCTTGCCCATCACCTGCGTCAGCACGTTGAGGCGGCCGCGATGCGGCATGCCGACGACGATTTCCTTCACGCCGAGATTGCCGCCGCGCTTGATGATCTGTTCCAGCGCCGGAATCAGCGATTCGGCGCCGTCGAGTCCGAAACGCTTGGTGCCGGTAAATTTTGTATCGCAGAATTTCTCGAAGCCCTCGGCTTCGACCAGCTTGTTGAGAATCGCGCGCCGGCCCTCGCGGGTGAAGCTGATTTCCTTGTCCGGCCCCTCGATGCGCTCCTGGATCCAGGCCTTCTGCGCGGGGTTGGTGATGTGCATGAACTCGACGCCCAGCGTCTGGCAGTAGGTGCGCTCGCAGATCGCCACGATTTCGCGAAGCGTGCCATATTCGAGGCCGAGCACATGGTCGAGGAAGATCTTTCGGTCAAAATCGGTCTCGGCGAAGCCATAAGACCGAGGATCGAGCTCTTCGTGGTCGCGTGGCGCCTCGATGCCCAGCGGGTCGAGGTTGGCGTGAAAATGGCCGCGCATGCGGTAGGCCCGGATCAGCATCAGGGCGCGAACGGAGTCGCGTGTCGCCTGATGGATATCAGCCGCCGTCAGCTCGCTTCCTTTGACCTGCGCCCTGGCGGCAAGCTTGGTGCCGACCGCCTTTTCGACTTCGAGCCAATTGCCATCGAGCGCTGAAGTCAGTTCGTCGCGCGGCGTCAGCGGCCAGTTGTCCCGCCCCCAGGACGGTCCCTCGGCGCTCTTGCGGACGTCGGCCGGCGTGTCTTTCAGGCTCTTGAAGAACTCCTGCCACTCGGCGTCGACCGAGGAGGGGTCATTCTCGTAACGGGCGTAAATATCGTCGATGTAGGGGGCGTTTGTGCCCTGCAAAAACGAGGAGAGGGCAAAGGCGGCGTTCGCGTCCTGGCGAGACATGGTGGCGTCCTGGTAATTTCTGCTTCGCGCGTGGAAGACGGCGCGGCGGCTGGCCCGGCAACCGGACCAGCAGGGTAAAGAACCTTTACCCTATTTAAGGCGAATATTCGCGCCGAAAAGAACCAAGGACTGAATTAAGACTTCAATTTTTCGACAAGGGTCTTTCCAAGCCTTGCAGGCGACGGAGAGACGGTAATTCCGGCCGATTCCATGGCCGCGGTCTTGGAACCGGCGTCGCCCTTGCCGCCGGAAATGATGGCGCCGGCATGGCCCATGCGCCGTCCGGGAGGGGCCGTGACGCCCGCGATGAAGCCGACCATCGGCTTTTTGCGGCCGCGCTTGGCCTCATCTTTCAGGAATTGCGCGGCGTCTTCCTCGGCCGATCCGCCGATCTCGCCGATCATGACGATCGAGGTCGTCTTGGGGTCGGCCAGAAACATTTCCAGGACATCGATGAATTCGGTGCCCTTGACCGGATCGCCGCCGATGCCGACCGCCGTGGTCTGGCCGAGGCCTTCCTGGGAGGTCTGAAAAACCGCCTCATAGGTCAGCGTGCCCGAGCGCGACACGATGCCGACATTGCCGGGCTTGAAGATGTTCGCCGGCATGATGCCGATCTTGCATTCGCCCGCCGTCATGACGCCCGGGCAATTCGGCCCGATCAGCCGCGACTTCGATCCCGAAAGCGAACGCTTCACCCGCACCATGTCGAGTACCGGGATGCCTTCGGTGATGCACACGATCAGCGGAATTTCAGCGTCGATCGCCTCACAGATCGCATCCGCAGCCCCCGGCGGCGGCACATAAATCACGGACGCGTCGGCCCCGGTCTTGTCGCGGGCCTCGGCGACGGTATCGAACACCGGCAGACCGAGATGCGTCGAGCCGCCTTTGCCCGGCGAAGTGCCGCCGACCATCTTGGTGCCGTAGGCGATCGCGGCTTCCGAATGGAACGTGCCGTTCTTGCCGGTAAAGCCCTGGCAGATGACTTTTGTATTCTTGCCGATCAGGATGGACATGATTGAGACTGCTTTCGCGAGACGTTCGGTAAGGGGTCAGTGAATCCGCCGATAGACGCCGGTGAGCACATCGGCCCATCCTTGCGGCGTCGGTGCGGCGAGATGATCGGCGGGCATCGGCTCAGCTTCCCTTGACGGCCTTGACGATCTTCTGCGCGGCGTCGTCGAGATTATCCGCCGACAGCACGTTGAGACCGGATTCCCGGATGATCTTCTTGCCGGCATCGACATTGGTGCCCTCTAACCGCACCACCAGCGGCACCTTGAGACCGACTTCCTTCACCGCGGCGACCACGCCCTCGGCAATGATGTCGCATTTCATGATGCCGCCGAAGATATTGACCAGAATACCCTTCACGTTGGGATCGGCGGTAATGATCTTGAAAGCGGCGGCAACCTTTTCCTTGCTGGCGCCACCGCCGACGTCGAGGAAGTTCGCCGGCTCCATGCCGTAGAGCTTGATGATGTCCATGGTCGCCATCGCAAGGCCGGCGCCGTTGACCATGCAACCGATGGTGCCCTCGAGCGTGACGTAGTTGAGGTCGTATTTGGAAGCCTCGATCTCCTTCGCGTCTTCCTCGGTCTCGTCGCGCAGCGCCACCACGTCGGGGTGACGGAACAGCGCGTTGTCGTCGAACGATACCTTGGCGTCGAGGACCCGCAGCTGGCCCTGCCTGGTGACGACCAGCGGGTTGATTTCCAGCATCGCCATGTCCTTGGCGGTGAAGGCCGCATAGAGCTGCGTCACCAGTTTTTCGGCCTGCTTGGCCAGATCGCCGGACAATTTCAGCGCCTTCGCAACGGTGCGGCCGTGATGTGCCATGATGCCGGTCGCAGGGTCGACCGAGAACGTGACGATCTTCTCGGGGCTGTTGTGCGCGACATCCTCGATGTTGACGCCGCCCTCGGTGGAAACCACGAACGACACTTCGGAGGTTTCGCGGTCGACCAGGATCGAGAGATAAAACTCCTTGTCGATGTCGGAGCCTTCCTCGATGTAGAGCCGATTGACCTGCTTGCCGTGTGGCCCGGTCTGCACCGTGACCAGCGTCGCCCCCAACATCTGCTTGGCGAATTCATTGACCTCGGCGACCGATTTGGCGATGCGGACGCCGCCCTTGTCGCCGGCTGAGGCCTCCTTGAACTTGCCCTTGCCGCGGCCGCCGGCGTGGATCTGGCTTTTCACCACCCAGACCGGGCCGGGAAGCGTCTTGGCGGCCACGTCGGAATCGGAAGCCCGCAGAACCGGCACACCCCCGGAGATCGGAACCCCGAATTCGTGCAGCAATGCCTTGGCCTGATATTCATGGATGTTCATGCAGACGCTCCCCGAACCCTCATGCGCTTATCATGGGCAATGATACCCGTTTTGTGTTGGTATACCATATGCCACAACAAGCGCAAATTCAAAATTCCTATGGAATCCCATCGCGTTAGTTGCGCTGCGGTCCCAGGTTCGCAGCGATTGCCGGCGAATCTGGTAATTGCTGCGCTGAATATCGATCGGCCCCGATCCATCGGCCGAAAGCTTACGGGCGATCAGCGGCCGAGCAAATCGGGCGCGATCTTCTTGCAGGCGTCGACCAGACCCTGCACCGCGCCGACCGACTTGTCGAAGGCTTCGCGATCCTTGCCCGCGAGCTCGATCTCGACAATGCGCTCGACGCCCTTCGATCCGATCACGACGGGCACGCCGACATACATGTCCTTCACGCCGTATTCGCCGTTGAGGTAGGCGGCGCAGGGCATCACGCGCTTCTTGTCTTTGAGATAGCTCTCGGCCATTGCGATCGCCGAAGCCGCCGGCGCATAGAACGCCGAGCCGGTCTTCAGCAGGTTGACGATTTCGGCCCCGCCATTGCGGGTGCGGTCGACGATCTCGTCGATCCGTGCCTGCGAGGTCCAGCCCATCTTGACGAGATCGGGCAGCGGAATGCCGGCCACGGTCGAATATCGCACCAGCGGCACCATGGTATCGCCATGGCCGCCGAGCACGAAGGCGGTGACGTCCTCGACCGAGACGTTGAATTCGTCGGCGAGGAAATAACGGAAGCGCGAGGAATCCAGCACGCCCGCCATGCCCACCACCTTCTTGTGCGGCATGCCGGAAGCCTTCTGCAGCGCCCATACCATGGCGTCGAGCGGGTTGGTGATGCAGATGACGAAGGCGTCGGGGGCGTATTTCTTGATGCCGGCGCCGACCTGCTCCATCACCTTGAGATTGATGCTCAAGAGATCGTCGCGGCTCATGCCGGGCTTGCGCGGTACGCCGGCGGTGACGATGCAGACCTTCGCGTTGTCGAGCGCCTCATAGGAGTTGGCGCCAGTGAAGTGCGCGTCGAACCCGTCGACGGGCGAAGACTGCGCGATGTCGAGCGATTTTCCTTGCGGCACGCCCTCGGCGATATCGAACATCACGACGTCGCCCAGTTCCTTCAGGCCGATGAGATGGGCCAGCGTTCCGCCGATCTGACCGGAGCCAATCAAAGCAATTTTGTCGCGCGCCATGGAAAATCTGTCCTTTGAACGTACGGAGGTGGATGGAAGGAAGTTTGACTGGCTGGTTATCCCTTTCGACCGACCCGTTCAAGCCGGGGCATGCTCAATTGTCGGTCAGGCTTCGATTTCGATCGAACCTGCCGCTTTCGTCATTCCGGGGCGCTGGCCCTTTGCGAGAGAACCCGGAACGACGTGTTACGTCTCCACCAGCCCGGTGCTCGAACCGCTGGCCGCGGAATCCTTGTGTCCGTGGGGCAGCGCCAGATAGGATTCCGAACTCATCTCGATCAGCCGCGACGAGGTCCGCTTGAATTCGTTCGCCTCATTGCCCTCGCTCGCGACATATAGCGAGAGCGGACCGGCCGCTGCCGACGCCATCAGCTTCACCCCGTTGTCATAGAGGGTGTCGATCAGCGTAATGAACCGCTTGGCGGCGTTGCGCTCGTCATAGCCCATCACGGGAATGTGGTCGATCATGAGGGTGTGATAGTCGCGGGCGAGCCGCAGGTAGTCGGATGCGGCGAGCGGCTTTTCACAAATGTCGGCGAAGGAGAATCGCGCGACGCCATGCGCCGAACAAGGCACATGCAGAACGCGGCCCTTGATCGAGATATCGCGCGGCCTGCAGGGCGCATTGCCGGTCATGCTCACCCAGGCCTTGTCAAGCGCGGCATCGGCGGCGGCGTCCGGCGGCACCAGCCACATTTTCACGCCCGCAAGCTTTTCCAGCCGGAAATCGGTGCGCGCATCGAGCCGCATCACGTTCATATGGCTGGATATCTGCGCGATGAACGGCAGAAACAGCGCCCGGTTCAGGCCTCCCTTGTAGAGTTCGTCGGGCGCGACATTGGAGGTCGCGACCACCACGGTGCCCAGTTCGAACAGCCTGGCGAACAAACGCCCCAGGATCATCGCGTCTGCAATATCGGTGACGTGGAATTCATCGAAACACAACAGCCAGACCTGGTCGAAAATCGAGGCGGCGGTGAGTGCGATC
>JBAVEE010000706.1:0-7197 GCA_049587575.1 Bradyrhizobium sp. | reverse complement strand
ATGGAGATCCTGGCGCGCGACCAGCCGGAAGCCGGCGCCATGAGCTTTACGCGGCAGCAGGCGCCGCTGGGCCTCGGCCACGCGGTATGGTGCGCGCGCGACATTGTCGGCGACGAGCCGTTCGCGGTGGTGCTGCCGGATGAGCTGGTACTCCACACGCCGGGCTGCCTTGCGCAGATGATCGAGGCTGCGGGCAAGCTCGGCGAAAAATCCAACCTGATTGCGGTGGAAGCCGTGCCCGACCATCTCACCCACCAATACGGCATCTGCGGCGTCGGCAAGCGCCACGCCCATGGCACCATGTTCGAGGTCGACGGCATGGTGGAAAAGCCGCCGAAGGGCACCGCGCCGTCGAACCTGTCGATCACCGGGCGCTATATCCTCCAGCCGGAAATCTTCAAGATCCTTGAAACCCAGGAGCGTGGCGCCGGCGGCGAGATCCAGCTGACCGATGCGATGATCGGGCTTTCGAAGACGCAAAGCTTCTACGGCGTCGAGTTCGAAGGCGAGCGGCACGATTGCGGCTCCAAGTCCGGCTTCCTCCGCGCCAATATCGCCTTCGGCATGGCGCGCGCCGACCTGCGCGACGGCCTGCGCGCCGAGATGAAGAAGTATCTGGAAAAGTGACGGCGGAAAGGGTGCCTCCCCCCGTCACTGCGGGGAGCGAAAGCGATCAAGCAATCCGGTCTTTGCCTGGCTTATGGATGCTTCGCTTCCGCTCGCAATGACGCGGTGGAGAGAACTCGTCAAGCCGCCAGTGACAGCTTCGAGACGCTGGCGAGCACGCAGCAATTGCGACCGCCGGCCTTGGCCGCGTAAAGCGCCTTGTCGGCGGCGTTCACGAGTTTGTTCCAGTCCGTCGCCGTGTCGGGCATCAGGCTGGCGACACCGATGCTGACCGTCGTGGTCGCTGCGTCGCCGGACCATTGCTGAACCTTCAGCCGGATCGTTTCGGCCACCCCAATTGCCTCGGCCGCAGAGAGTCCCGGCAACAAAGCGGCAAATTCCTCGCCGCCGTAACGCGCGGCGCAATCGCCTGCCCGCTGCATCGAATCCGAAATGCAGATCGCGATGCCGACCAGCACCTCGTCGCCGGCCTGATGTCCGAACGAGTCGTTGAAGGACTTGAAGTGGTCGGCATCGATCATCAGCAACGCGAGCGGCGTCTTCTGGCGCGCCGCACGCCGCCATTCGGCATCGATGGCGGCATCGAACTTGCGCCGGTTTTTCAGTCCGGTGAGCGCGTCGGTCGTGGCAAGCTCCTCGAGCTTGTCCTCGGCGGTCGCGCGACGGCCGATCTCGCGCGCCAGAAACAGCGTCACGGCGAGCACGAACGCGATGAGCGCCAGCATGATCGCGCCGATCCGGGTCGCCTCGGTGCGCCAGAGCCTGAGAATATCGTTCCAGGGCTTTCCAACCAGTACCACCAGCGGCCGGGTGCCGTCGCGCCAGACGTAGAGCCGCGACTGGTGAGCAGCCGTGGCGATCCCCGAATATGATCCGCTCGGCTCGGACAGCGCGCGTTGCACGCCGGGCAAATGGCCGAGATTCTTGCCGATCAGGTCGAGGTCGAACGGTGTCCGCATGATCACGGTGCCGTCGCGGCGAAAAACCGTGATGGTGTCGTTCGGGTCGAGATGCAGGCGGCCGAACAGGTCGTGAAAATAGCTGAAGCGGATCGAGCCTGCGACCACGCCGAGAAAGCGTCCATCGTCGCCGGTAATGCGCCGGCTGAGCACGATGGAGTAGGTGCCGCGGTACAGCATCGGGCGGCTGATGAACAGGCCGGCGTCGGGCTGGTCGCGATGAACCCTGAAATATTCCTCGTCGCTGCGGTCTTCAGGCACCGGGTCCAGCGTCGAGGCGTCGATGGTCAGTCGCCCCTCGGTATTGAATACCTGAATCCCGCCAAAATGTTTCGCAGCCGCGGCGCGGTCGAACAGGATCAGTTGCCGGATCGGCTTGCTGACCAGATTGATCTCCGGCGCCACCATGTTGTTCGCGACGCCGCGCAGCGACAGGTCGTAAAGCTCGACGTTGCGGCCGATGTCGGCATCGATGCCGGATGCGAGGTTCTCAAGGGTCTGGCGCGCCAGTTCTTCCTCGCCGCGGCGCATGTCGAGCATGACGCTGGCGCAGATCGCGGAAAAGCCGATAACCGTGACCACGGACGACAGGATCAGCAGCTTTGCCGATAGCCGCCAGGGCCGGCTGGCCATGTCCTTGCGCCGTCCTGATCCCATCACCCGCTCCCGATGCTGTGCAATGCACCGGGAATGGTTGCCGCCGGCTTAAATGGCGAGCGCTTGTGCAGAAATGAGTTAACGCCTGGTTGCCGAGACCGGCGAATGTATCGAAGCCGTTTCGATCAGCTGCGCAAGAGCGGATACCGATTTTGCGCTCGATCGCGCTCCAAACCGGCAAAGGAGGCGTATGATCCGCTCGCCAAACCGCCTACACCCGGGCGAATCACGCTGCTGAGGATTGAAGTGAACGATTACACCGCCCTACGGGATTATCTCAAAAAGCAGAAGCTCCCCGAATTCGTGCTGAGCTTCGAAGCGATCGAGGAGATCATCGACGCCGCGCTGCCGCGCGCGGCGCAGCGTGCGTCGTGGTGGGAGACCTTGCGCAGCCCGCAGGAAAAGATGCCGCAGCGCGAGGCCTGCCTCGCCGGCGGCTACATCGCCACCAGGCTGGCCGACGGCAAGAGCGTGCGGTTCAAAAAGATCAAGTGAAGGGCCGAACTCACCCTCGGCATGATGCGTGGTGCCGGCGAAAGCGTGGGCCTGCTACCCGCTTTCGGAAGGTCGTGATCCGGCCTGGTCCGAAGCGTTCCGGCCGCTTTGCATCCAATAATACGATAATCCGGCGGTCTATCGCCGCGACATTCCTGTGCAGCGGCAATTGCCAAGAGAACGCCGCCGCCGCGGCAAACTTTCGACACATCGCGACGGCGAAAAGGGGAGATTCGACATGACGCACACGCGAGCGCAGATACCGATTCCGGTTTTGCTGTCGTGCACATGTTCAAGGGGGCCTCATGTCGCATAAACTCTTCCCTTCGATCCTGCTTGGCTGCGCGTTGTTCGCCCTTCCTGCTTTTGCCGGGACCGGCGCCGTCCCCAGGGAGGCCCCCAAGGCCGCCGTCTCGGCCGCGAGCAATGCCGATGTGTTGACGCCCGATCAGGCGAAGCGGGCGCTCGATACGCTTCTGGACGACAAGAAGCGCGCGCAGATCATCGATACGCTGCGCGTTATCGCCAGGGCCTCAGCGCCGGCACAGGCCGCGCCGCCCGCGCCAGAACCGAACTCCGCGATTCCGCTCACGGCGGACAGCCTTGGCGCACAGCTGCTGCTGACGGTGTCCGAGCAGGTCGGCGAGATCTCGCATGAGATCGCCGACATGGCGCGGACGCTGACGCATTTTACGGCGTTCTATTACTGGATCGTGCAAACGGCCAACGATCCGTCCGCCTATGATCAGTTGCTCGATATCGGCTGGAAACTGGCATTGGTGTTCGGTTGCGCCTTCGCCGCCGAATGGGTGACGTTCCGCGTCATCAGGCGCCCGGTCGCGCTGCTGGAAGCACGCCTGCCGCAAACGGCGCGTGTCCCGCCGCAGACGCTGGCCGTCGTCGATCCGCCGTCCTCGGCGGCGGATGTAACCGCCGAGCCCGAATTGCAGCAGCGGCGTCTCAGTCTGGCGCGCGCCTGGCAGTCGCTGATCAGGCTGCCGTTCGTATTGGGCCGTCTCGCGCTCGAACTGCTCCCGGTGGTCGTCTTCGTCGGTGTCGCCATGACGCTGCTGGGGACCGACATCGGCGACGTCAGAACCACCCGGCTTGTGATCCTCGCGGTCGTGAACGCCTACGCGCTGTCGCGCGGACTGATCTGTGTCGCGCGGGCGTTGGCAGGGCCTTTCGGTCTGTTTCGCGTTCGCGCCGAGACCGCGGCCTATATCGAGATCTGGGCGCGGCGCATCGTCGCCGTCGGCGTGTCAGGCATCGCCTTTGCGAATGTGGCGCTGCTGCTGGGCCTGCATCGCGCCGGTTATGCAGCGGTGCTGCATCTGGTGATGCTGATCGTGCACCTCTTTGTCGTCGTCATCATCCTGCAATGCCGCCGGCAGGTCGCCGAGGTCATTCGCGCGCCGGCCGGCCGCGAGGGCATGGCGGCCAGGGTGCGCAATCGCGTCGCCGGCCTGTGGCACTATCTGGCGATCGCCTTGGACCTCGCATTGTGGGCGGTGTGGGCGCTGAAAATCCACAACGGCTACTCGCTGCTGCTGCAGTATTTTATCGGCACCATTGCGGTTGCACTGATCACCCGTCTCGCCACGATCGTGGTACTGAGCCTGATAGATCGCGGCTTCAGTATCGGCCCGGATATCCTGCAGCGCTTCCCCGGCCTGGAGACCCGCGCCAATCGCTATCTGCCGCTATTGCGGAAAATCGTCGCGGCCGTCATCGCCTTCATCGGTTTCGTTGCGCTGCTCGAAGTCTGGGGTGTGGATGCCATCGTCTGGTTCTACGGCGGCCAGATCGGCAGCCGGTTGTTGTCGGCGCTCGCGACGATCGGCATTGCCGCGCTTGCGGCGGCAGCGATCTGGGAAGCAAGCAACGCGCTGATGGATCGCCAGGTCAATGCGCTGTCGCGCGACGGTCATTATGCGCGTGCGGCGCGACTGCGTACCTTTCAGCCGATGCTGCGAACGGCGTTGCTGTGCCTGATCGTCACGGTGGTCGGTTTGACGGCGCTGAGCGAAATCGGCGTCAATGTCGCGCCGTTACTGGCCGGCGCCGGGATCGTCGGCATCGCGATCGGCTTCGGCTCGCAGAAGCTGGTGCAGGACCTGATTACCGGGCTGTTTCTCCTGCTGGAAAATACCGTCCAGGTCGGCGACAACGTCAGTGTGTCCGGCCTGTCCGGGGCGGTCGAGAATGTTTCGATCCGCACCATTCGTCTGCGGGCCGCGGATGGCTCGGTGCACATCGTTCCTTTCAGCGCCGTGACGACGATCACCAATTCAAGCCGTGGCGCCGGCAACGCCGCCGTCAGCGTCAACGTCGCCTACAAGGAGGATACCGACCGTGCCGGCCAGATCCTCAAGGAGATCGTCGCCGAAATGCGTCGCGAGCCCGAATACCGCCAGGCGATCCGTGGCGATCTCGAATTGTGGGGCGTCGACAAGGTGGACGGGTCGATGGCGTCGATCGTCGGCCAGATTCGCTGCACCGACAGCGGTCGCTGGCCGGTGCAGCGCGAATTCAACCGCCGCATGAAGCGGCGATTCCAGGAGTGCGGCATCGAAATCGCGTCCGCCGGTCAAACCATCCTGATGCAGATTCCCGTCCATCCCGACGCCGCCTCGGAAACGCCGCCTCGGCGGGCGGCCGGCTAATTCCGGATTGCATCTTCGCGGCAGGGGAGGCTTTCGACCGACGCCATTTGTGTAACGATTTTGGTGGTTCCCGGGTCAGCGAAGCATGCTAAGCTGCGGCCGTTCGTCTCGATTATGCCGCACTTTGGCGCCCATGATACGGCGTTTTTGGGTGAGTCCTTTTGGGAAACGGGTGGTTCTCCAAGGCGTCGAACCCGGGGGGGTGGATGGCCTACGTCACAAGGAAAGCGGATAAGGTCCTGTCGGGGGGACGCGGCTTTTCGTTGTCCGGCGCCATTGCATTGATCGCTGGCGCCTTGGCGTTGTCATCGGGGGCGGCGGTCTGGATGGAAGGTTCCGCTGCGGTTGCCCCGGACTCGGGTGCCGCTTCGCCGCAAGCGATCAACCCGACAGGGCTCAATACGCCCTCGTTTGATGACCGATTCTCGATAGGTTCGATGCGCAGGTCGCTTTCCGCGGATGGCCCGCTGCGCTCCCTTGTTCGTTCGCTGCCTGCGGAACTCGAGATCAAATTTCAGCAGGCCAAAGGCCGTCTCGCCGAGAAGCTGCGGTCTCAAGACTGGCGGATGGCTTTCGCCGAAGAACCAAAGGCGGCCGAGAGGCAGCAGTATCAAGGCTGGCCGGCAGCTCTTGTCGAAGAACCAAAGCCGCCGAGCGTCCCCGCCGTTCCCCTTCCCAGGGCTCGTCCGGTCGAGGCGAGCCTGGAACCAAGGAACGACGCCGCTCGAGCCGAGATCCCCGTCGCTCGAACCGAAAACCGCACGTTGCTGGAGAAGCTTTCCGACCTGTTGCCGGGACGCGTCACGCTTGCCTCGCTCGCGCCCGATGGCGGTCTGTTTGGCCGGAAGCCGGACCTCGCGTCGCTTGGCTACGACAACATGACCGCCGTCTATGATATCTCGGCGCATGCCGTTTACATGCCCGATGGATCGAAACTCGAGGCGCATTCGGGATATGGCAGTCTGATGGACGATCCGGCCCATGTGGACGCGCAAAATGTCGGTGCAACGCCGCCGAACGTGTATGACCTTAAGCCGCGGGAAGCGCTATTTCACGGTGTCCAGGCGCTCCGCATGATCCCGGTGGGTGACAACGACACGCTCGGGCGGTCCGGATTGCTTGCGCATAGCTATATGCTTGGCCCCAACGGCGATTCAAACGGCTGCGTGTCGATCAAGGACTATGAGAGGTTCCTGAGAGCGTTCGCCAACGGCGAGATCAAGCGGCTCGTCGTCGTGCCAAGACTTGAGGAAAAAAAGCCTGAGGAAAGAAGATTCGGGGAAGCGAAGCCGGCGTCGCGGCAGTCAACCTGACGGCATGACGATGGTCTCGCATGAAGTAACCAACGGTGGCGGAAGAGCTTCGAACGGCTTTCGTCAGCTTTTTGCTACAACCCGGTCATGAGCGAAGTATCAAATTCCGACACGCCGCTGAGGACGACGTTCAGGATCATCCTGAACGGCAAGGCGGTTTCCATCGGCACCGTTGGCCAAGCCTATCGGTTCATAACAAGTCTCAGTCCGGTTGAGTGGATGGAGTTCAGATCGCTTCATCAGGATGCCGTAGGCTCGCTCCAGGGTGCAGCCGAGGATGCGATGTTGACGGTGCAGGCGACCAACGCGTTACGTGTGCTGTTCGCCCGCGCCAGGCTGCTCTGAACGAACAGCGCGTGCGGTCCGGCTGGCGGGCTGCCGTCAACCGCTTTCCGGGTTCCCGTCCGAATCATCGCAGATTCCATCCCGCCTTGATTTCTGCACTATTCGAGCAGCAAATAACGTGAAGTCACCCATTGG
>JBAVEE010000705.1:0-6740 GCA_049587575.1 Bradyrhizobium sp. | reverse complement strand
GATGACAAAAACCGACGCCAGACTCGCGGCCGCGCCGAGAGCGGCATGGAAGCCGAATGGGGCATCGACGGCTTTGGCCGCGCCGATAAGGCAGAGAAAAGCGGTTACCGTAAAAAGTACCGCCAAGCCACTCTCACCAATGGTCATCGACTTCGAATTAGGGGGCTGGCTCATGCGGAATCTCTCTGAAGGACACAACCCTAAGAACCACGGCCCCGCGCGCCGCGATTTGATCGAGATCAACTGTGTTCCAATGGAAAATCGCCACGGGAGCCGGCAAGCTACGACGATTTTATTTTCGTATTAAATATCAATGATTTGGACAGGATCCAGCTTTCGCAAAACCGGTCATTGCCGGCCATTGGAGAGCTGTGGACGGCGGACCCGCAGGCGGGTTTATGTGGCGCCCTGGGCACAGGCGGCAAGCGCTCGGATGACATCCTCGCGCGCGATAATGCCCACCAACCGATTGTCATTGTCGATCGCGGGAATGCTCCTGATCCGGTGCTCGACCATGAGCTGAAGGACCCGTGTCAATTTGGTGTCAGCGCCGACATAAATGTATGCCGACGTCATGATATCGGCGACGGTTCGGTCCATCAAATCATCGTACCGCGGAACCATCTGACTCGGCGTAAAGGCAAAGCACTTCAGCAAGTCAAACTTGGTCACAAGCCCGACAACCTGCCCGTCCTCTTCGACCGGATAGGTATTGAAATCGTCGCGCTCAAACATCTGGTTCAAATCACGCACCGTGAGCTCGCGTGTCACTGTCTTGACAGCGCGCGTCATATATTCGGCGACAGTTTGCTGGAGAAATCTATACACGGCGCGGTCCAATCGATCTTTGTTTGCAACTTGACTTCTAGTGCGACAGCAACACGCAACGCTCGGATTGGGTGATCAGATGCTGGGTCATGCCGCCGAGAATCAGTTCGCGAAACCGCGAGTGACCGTACGCGCCAGCGACAACAACTCCCGCGCCGAGATCGGCTGCCATTGCGTCGAGCTGAACGGTCGCGTCCCGGTCGTGATTCTGCTCCGGCACGAGTTCCGAGGCGGAAACACCGTGACGCGACAGCCACGTGACAACGTCGCGGACCCGTGAGACGGCGGGCGTCCGGCTGCCGCCGGCCTTCACGATCTCTGCGACAGTGACTTCCTTGGCCTCGCGCAGCATCGGCAACGAATCAACGATCGCCCGCCTCGCCTCCGGTGTGTCCTTCCACGCCACGAGGATGCTTCGTAAATCGAGCCAATCGACGGAATCGGGGACAACGAGCAACGGCCGGCCCGCCTCCATCACGATATCTTTCGGGGTGACAACCGCAAACGGATCGGAAAACGCATCACTGTGTCCGCCGGTCACGATGATGTCGGCGCAACGCGCTTGCTGCAGAACATATCGCGCCGGGAAGTCGATCGCGCAGCGCCATTCGATCTGCCTGGCTCGGTCCTTTGCGGCCTCGCGAAATTGGGCCTCCAGTTCCGACATACGTCTCTCGATCGATGCCTGACCCTGGTCGATCAGATCCTGGGCTTGCTCCCCGGTGGTGAAGTAAAGGGGCGGGCTGAAAACCGACGCCGCAATCCCGATCAATCCCGCGTCGAACCTTTCCGCGATCTGGCCGGCGACCGCCAAACGGGCCTCATTGGGCTGATCAAGCGCCAAACTGACCATAATGGTCGTGTATGTCATCCAACTCTCCACGTTTTCGGAGAAATTCTAGGGCTGAAATCGGAGAACGGGATGAGATAGATCAAAGTGCCCAGCCGCCGCAGAATCGACCGACCACGGGGTCCGGCCCGGCTCGCCCAGTTTCGGCCCCGGAAGACCTTGCATCCGCATCCCTGTTCGGCGAATTTGTAGGTCCGCTTCAATAGTTTGAGGCCTTTCCGGACGTCAATCTCGTGTAGGCTACCCGATTGAAGGCCGCCAGAGACTGGCGGGTGTGGAATAAGCGGAAGTGAAGGCTTGAGCGTGCCCGGCACCATTCGACGATCGCCAGACGACCCGGTCCGTAACGAACATCTGAGGCTCCGAATCGAGGGATTTGGCGTCGGGACCTGGGACCTCGATCTCACCACGCAAAAACTGGAATGGTCCGATACGGCGAAGAGCCTTTTCGGCGTCGCGTCCGATCAGCCGATCACTTACGGGCTATTTCTCTCTCTCCTTGAACCGGTGGATCGTGAGCGCACGGAACAGGCGATCAAGAGAGTTGCCGAGATCGGCGGCAATGTGGACGTTTCCTTCAGGATCGGTGGAAATACCGGCTCCGGTCACTGGATTCGCGCCCGCGGCGGCCTCGTCAGGGACGACACCGGCGTCCCACGCCATATCAGTGGAATTGTCCTGGACATCGATGAAGAGAAGCAGCTCGAGGAGGCCCTGAGAACGCGAGAGAGTCACCTCCGCTCGATCCTCGATACGGTGCCGGATGCCATGGTCGTCATCAACGGATATGGCGTAGTGCAATTGTTCAGCACCGCGGCCGAGAGGCTGTTTGGCTACACCGAACAGGAGGCCATCGGCAAGAACGTCAGTGAGCTGATGCCGATGCCGGACCGGGCGCGTCACGACGGATACCTGGCGCGCTACCGCTCCACGGGTGAACGGCACATCATCGGGATCGGACGGATCGTGACGGGCATGCGCAGGGACGGAACGACGTTCCCGATGCACCTCTCGATCGGTGAAATGCAATCCGGCGGCGTGCCCTACTTCACCGGATTCGTGCGCGATCTCACCGAACATCAGCAGACGCAGGCGCGGCTGCAGGAACTGCAATCCGAGCTCGTCCATATTTCTCGCCTCAGCGCGATGGGCGAGATGGCGTCCGCGCTGGCGCACGAGCTCAATCAGCCGCTCGCAGCCATCAGCAACTACATGAAGGGCTCGCGCAGGCTGCTGGCGAGCAGCGCGGATCCCAATGCGCCGAAAATTGAAAGTGCCATGGACCGCGCCGCCGAGCAGGCGCTTCGTGCCGGCCAGATCATTCGCCGCCTCCGCGACTTCGTTTCGCGCGGAGAATCCGAAAAGCGCGTCGAAAGCCTCTCAAAACTGATCGAAGAAGCCGGTGCGCTCGGCCTGTCGGGCGCTCGAGACCAGAACATCCAGCTTCGTTTCAACCTGAACCCCGAGTTCGACCTCGTGCTGGTGGACCGGGTTCAGATTCAGCAGGTTCTGGTCAACCTGTTTCGTAATGCGCTTGAGGCAATGGCGCAATCGCGACAACGGGAACTTATTGTAGCGAACGCCGGGGACGCGGATGACATGATCGAAGTTGCGGTTTCCGACACCGGGTCGGGCTTCCATGACGACGTCAAACCCAATCTGTTTCAGACGTTCTTTACGACGAAGGAGACGGGAATGGGGGTGGGACTCTCCATCAGCCGCTCGATCATAGAAGCCCATGGCGGCCGGATGTGGGCGGAGAGCAACGCGTCGGGAGGCGCGACTTTTCGCTTCACATTGCCCGCAGCAGCAGGCGAAAGTTGACAGATGTCGAACAAGGCAAAGATTTACGTCATCGACGACGATGTTGCGATGCGGGATTCACTCAGCTTCCTGCTCGATGCGGCGGGCTTCGATGTCACATTATTCGAAACTGCCGTGAAATTTCTCGACACCCTCCCGGAACTTGAATTTGGCTGCGTCGTCTCCGACGTGCGCATGCCCGGCCTAGACGGAATCGAACTCCTCAAACGCATGAAGTCGGGCCAAAGCCCGTTTCCGATCCTGATCATGACCGGGCACGGCGATATACCGCTCGCGGTCGAGGCGATGAAGCTCGGAGCGGTCGATTTCCTGGAGAAACCCTTCGAAGACGACCGCCTGATCGGCATGATTGAAGCAGCGATCCGGCAGGGAGAACCCGCCGCGAAGAACGAGGCGGTTGCGCGCGATATCGCGGTGCGGATAGCAACGCTCAGCCCCCGCGAACGTCAAGTGATGGAGGGTCTGATCGCAGGACTTTCCAACAAACTGATCGCTCGCGACTACGACATCAGCCCCCGGACCATTGAGGTGTATCGGGCCAACGTGATGACCAAGATGCATGCCAACAGCCTTTCGGAGCTGGTGCGGCTTGCGATGCGCGCCGGGGTGCTTAAGGATTGAGCTAAATCAAGGCACTGTATCCTCGGTGCGTGCTATTTGGACGATGCGCTATTCAGATCAGCACGAGCTACCCGGCCTTTTTTGATGCCTTCATCATCCGCGAAATCCACCGTCTATGTAGTCGACGACGACGCGGATGTCCTCGGATCGCTGCGATTTCTTCTGGAAACGGACGGGTTCAACGTCCGAACGTTCAGAAACGCCGAGGCGCTGCTGAATACGGTCCGTTCGACCGGCGTTGACTGCTTTGTGATCGATTACAAAATGCCGGACATGAACGGCATCGAACTCGCTCGCCGTTTGCGGAACCGCGATATCGCCGCGCCGGTTGTACTCATTACCGGTTACCCCGACGAAAATATCTCCGCACGGGCCGAAGCGGCGGGTGTACGACATGTCCTGCTCAAGCCGCTACTCGAGGACAGCCTCGTGACGCGTATCCGGGGGGCCATTCAGGAGGATCGCGCCGGTCACCAGCCAGGGACATAGGGACGTCACCTCCGGGATCATACGTAGGTAAACCTCCCTAAGATATCGCGCGAAATTTCCAAGCCCGCTCATCTCTCATAGTAGTTGGCCATCCGCCGCAAAGGAGATGGTCATGCTCATCCAGTCGCTCAACCCTTCGGTTCCTGCCATTATCGGCAACAAGATCATTCCGCGCCCTGTTCCCGACCAGTTTGGTGCGGTGACCGGGCACGCCGGCCTTATCGCCACGGAGTTCTCTTACCGAAAGGATGAGGAAATCTATGGGGAGGATGAACCTGCGGAATACGTTTACCAGGTGATTTCGGGGGCGGTTCGCAGCTACAAGCTGCTTTCCGATGGACGGCGTCAGATCGGCGCGTTCCACCTGCCGGGCGACGTGTTCGGGCTCGAATCGGGAACGATCCATCGGCTCGCTGCGGAAGCCATCATCGATACCACCGTGCGGCTGGTAAAACGGCGAAGCCTCGAGCAAGCCGCCGGGATCGACGTTCAGGTCGCGCGTAAGCTCTGGGCCATGACCGCCGGCGATCTTCGGCACGCGGAAGATCATATGCTGCTTCTCGGACGCAAGACCGCGATGGAGCGTGTAGCCACCTTCCTGCTGGAGATGGACCGCCGGCTCGCAGTCGCAGGCATGATGGCGCTGCCGATGTGCCGCCGGGATATCGGCGATTACCTCGGCCTTACGCTTGAAACGGTCTCAAGAGCGCTTTCGCAACTCCACGCGAAAGGGGTACTCGGGTTTTCAGGCGCCCGCCAGATCGTGCTTCGCAACCGCCAATGCCTGCGCAATATGGACGCATAAGCGCTACGGGCGCGCACTGCGGCGCGTTTCCGGCATTGCAAGCCAGATGACGGCGAGGCCTGCCGTTGCAACGACGGCAAGCCCGGTAAAGGCAACGCTGCTGCCGAACTTGTCACTGACGTAACCGGCGAGCACGGTGCTAAGGGAAGCGCCGATGCCGGTTGCGGTACCGACAATGCCTTGCGCAAGATTGAAATGACCGCTGCCGAAGGCGATGTCGGCGACGGTCAAGGGAATCATGACGCTGAAGACGGCTGCGGTGATACCGTCGAACACCTGGACCGCGACCAGCAGGTATGGATCCCTCACGGTGGCGAACAGCACGCCGCGGATTGCCAGAGCGGCAAAACCCAGCAGCAGCAGCGGCCGGCGTCCCCACAGTTGCGCCGTGCGTCCGACCCATGGAGACGTCAGCGCCACGATGGCTTGCGGCACGATGATGCAAGCGGCGATCAGTACCGGCGCCCACTGGCTCGACCGGGTCGTTACGACGCCCGCCATCAACGGAAGCATCGCCCCGTTGGCGAGTTGAAGCAGCAATATGCTGCCGGCAAAAATCAGGAGAGGGCGCTGGCGCACCAGACGAAGAACGCTGGTCGATCCGGCATCGGGCACCTTACGCGGCAAGGAACCGTGGGCCCTGGCCGCGTCAATCTCGCGCTCGCGGATGCGCGCGAGCGCAAGCAACGTCGGAATTGCCAGAATGAAGGTGACCAGAAACACCGAGCGGCTCGACAGCAGATAGCCGCATGTACCCATCACGGCGGCGGCAACACCATTTCCGAGCGATGCAAAGCGGGCATTGCGTCCGAAACGTTCACCGATCGCGAGCGGCCCGACCAGACCGAGGCTGATCGCGGCGATTGCCGGACCGAGCACGCAGCTGGCGGCGGCATGCAGCGTCGCGGCCGCCGCAATCACCGGAAAGATCGGCCACGCCGCATACGCAAGCGCGCTGACGCCGATCGTCGCGATGGCAAGGCCCGCGACCAGCCGTTCGGATCGGGCCGCATCGACGATGGCTCCGCCGGGCATCTGCCCGATCAACGCGACCACGCCGCCGATCGACAGCACAAAACCGATTTCAACCTGCGTCCATTTTTGCGTCGTCAAATAAACCGCAACGAATGGACCGAATCCGGTCTGCACATCCGCCAGAAAAAAAATGAACCAGTCGAGCCCGCGCAAGCTCTGGCGCGAGGGAGTTGGGATCGCCTGAAGCGTGACCGGTTCTGATACCAACGGTGGAATTCCATCATCGCCGGCTGGCCGCCCACGGCGATCGCCATCGGTGCGGTCTATCGGGGGTCGGGGTAAGCGCGC
>JBAVEE010000704.1:0-1762 GCA_049587575.1 Bradyrhizobium sp. | reverse complement strand
GCGTTCGGCACTGCGATCGCGATTGCTCTGACGGGGGTGGGCTTCATTCCTTCGGTCCGCGCGCAAACGCCGACCAATAGTCTAATCATGCTGATCGAGTTCGAGAAGATCGATGGCATTCGCCACTGGGAGCGGGAGCTCGACCGGCGCGGGCTGACGGCTCTTGTCCAGGCGCAAAATAATGTCTTGAAGGAATATCCTGACGACTTCATCCGCCTTGCCGCCAAAGGATATGAAATCTCCGGGATCGATGCCGAGAAGCCATTCTGGGATGTCGCCTACGACGAGCAGTTCGCCCGCATGCGCGCGGTGAAGGAGTCGGTAGAGCGCATCACGCATAAGCCAATGCGCGTGTTCGGCAGCCGGTATTTCGCTTACGACGAAAACACCCTGCGCGCCGCCGACGTGCTCGGTATCGAATATGTGCTCGGTCGCGGCACCGCCGGGGCGTTGGCCGCCATCTATGCGCCGCGTGAATATAAGGCCAAGGTAATTTCCGTCTCCAACGTGCCTTTCGCCGAAATGGGCACGGGTTCGTTCTGTGATTACAGCCTTTGGGCGCGCGGCTCGACTGCCAACGAGTTTGCTGTTGTGGTCGACAAGGTAATGGCGAGTGGACTTTCCGACCTTATTCTCGTGTCGCATGCCTATCTCGGCGGGCTGCATACGGAATGGTGGAGGGTCTACGAATCCGCTTTGGCAAACACGCATGTGAAGTGGAAGTCGTTCGAGCAATGGGTCGGCGACGTCAAAATCAATGCGCAGCCGTTGGCGGAAATTCCGGTCAACCGCGAAGTCAAATACGACGTGCCAAACCCGGCGGTGCCGCTTGAAAAGCTCGAACTTCTTCCAGAATTCCGTGGGAAGACGTACTAAATGTTAGCCGGTGGCCGCAAACATCGAACGAAGGGATGGCCTTGCCTCGTTCGCCGAAAAACGTGCGGCCAACTGGGTGGCTCGCAAAACATAGATCCGCGCCGGTCGGTGGTGCACGTGGAGCGCTAACTCGGCTGGCGACGCGTTGCGTGTGACCATCTCTGGAGTGATCTCGACGAAGAGGGAATCGCGGCTCGCCATGCCCGAAACGGGAGGGATCAGGCGGCTTCGATCATGATGTCGCGCGCGGCATTGTCCACGATGACCGGGGTGTCGAAATATTGATAGCTCGGTTCCGATCCGAACGTGGAAAGAACGCGCTGGCGAAAACCCTCGTCGTGCCAGCGCCGGGCATCTTCAATGCATTTCCACAGGTAGATGCCGCCACCTTTACCGGAGGCGAGATCGAAAATCATGTGCTTCCGAATCATATCCGGGTTCTGCTGCCAGCGCGGGATCGACTCTCGGAATTGGGCGATCATCGCCTCGCGCGTGATCCCCTTGGGCAGGTCAAACAGGACGATTTCAGTGATCATAGGACGCCAACCTTTCTCTCAGGTGCCATTGCTAAAATAGCACAGCATTGGCCGCATTCCCACTCACTGGAGTCGAAATCGGTCATGGGTCGGGGCTTGCGGCGCCAGAATTGAGATGGCGTTGCTAGCCGGGGCCGCCATCCAGTGGCTTGAGCCTCAGCCTGCCTTCGCGCTTCAGTTGGGCCAGGAATTCGGAAATGTGCAGCACCGCGTGGGGCAGGGACGGCCAATCATGTTGGCGTCCGACCCGCGCAGGGCGCCGAAAGCGTCGCCGCATCCGGGAATGACGACCGTTTTCGCCCCGATGCCCCCGCCGCTGATCCTATTTTATTATTCAAATGAATGAATAT
>JBAVEE010000703.1:0-7005 GCA_049587575.1 Bradyrhizobium sp. | reverse complement strand
GCAGGTCCGCCGCATCGCCTATGACGAGGGCGAGTGGTACTGCGCTCTGTCGCGCGAGCGCGAACTTCCCGACTGGCTCGACCGCTCGATCGAAGCCCGTCACGCGGATTTGCCGCTGGCGATCCTGTGCGCGTTCGTCGAGGCGCAGCGTATCGCGGCGCCGTCGAGCCGTCCGAGCGTTCCAGCCGTATCGCGCGATGCCAACCCGCTCTACGAGCCGGCCTGCTGCGACAATTTCGCGTAACGCCGGCATCGAACCGGCGTCGGAGATTCCAGCCTTGGCGCAACTTCCGAATTTGTCACGAGAACTGAGTTCGACCGGGGTAATCGCCCGGTTCTGCCTGCGCGTGGGCATTCTGGTCGTCTTCGCTGCATTCGCCAGCGCCGGCTTCGCCAGAGGCCTCGCAACGCTGCTGTGGATGTCAATCGTCCTCTGCGCCGTCATCGGCGCCATCAGGCGCGAGGAGCCGTTCGGCGCCGCCCTCAACCACTGGGACGAGACGGCCGCCTACGCGGCCCTGCTCGCCCTGGTCCGCAGCTTCGATCATTTCGTCCCGGCCTGAGATAGCCCGGCGGCGATCCTATACGGCGCTTATGAGATCGCCGCCCCGTCGCCCTCGAATTCATATCCGGCCGGGAAGATATTCGGGGGCATGAGCCAAGCCGTCTCCCGACCGCCCTACGCCATCCGTACATTCGCGCAGAAAAACGCGGCGACGGATGTGTCCGCGGCCCCGGAAGCACGCGCGGCTCGCCACCAGAAGGACACCTAACGTGAAGCTCGTCGAACCTCCCTCGTGCAGCTCGTCATCCGCCATCGTCTTCATCGGCAAGAACAGCCGCGGCCATTGGGTCGCCCAGGAACAGAACGGTCTCTATGGCGGTCTGTTCGTCAACCGCGCCCAAGCCGTCAAATACGCGCTGTTCGAGAACGGCCGTCACCCCGAAACCATCGTCGAGCTGCCGCGCGAAATCGAACTCGACATGGGCGGCAGGCCCCCTTCCTCCGATCAGATACCCGCCGCTGTTACACGGCGCGTCGCATGACTAACCGGCCGGCGGTCACCCAGGAGAGCCAGATGATTCAGCCTCATACCGTTCCTAACCGGGAGCAGGTCGTCGACACAATGATCGGGTTGACCCGCCTGTCCAATCTGCATCGCGCCATCGTCGCCGGCAGCGATAGCCTGGAACTCTATCTTGCGCTGCGGCGGCGCGGGTTCATTCGTGTGGCCACCACCGCAACCTGCCGTATCCCAAAGCAGCAACACGCGGTCGGACTGATCACGGGTCACAACTCGCCGGCGGCTATCGAGGCGGCGCTGACCCAGATTTCGCAATTCCTCTCCGCCAGCGCTGCCCTTGCCGTGCTGATCGACTCCCGCGAAAGCGGCCTCTGCCTGAAAATCCGCACCCAGCTGGAACAGATGGGTTTCCGGATCGAGGCGGGCGTCCGGTGTCAGCAGGGCCTTGTGCTCTCCGCGTACCGGCAGGGCTTCAACCAGATGGAAATCGCAGCGTGAACACCGATGGCACACTCCGCACATCCCGTCATTTGGCTGGCGGGCTACATCCCCGACCTTCCCACGCCCTTCGATGAAGCGGGAAATCCCGATTTGACGGCATTCGCAAAACTTTGCGAACGCCAGATTGAAGCCGGCGTCCCCGCGATCGTCGTCGGCGAAACCGCCGGCGAGGCTTCCACGCTGACGCCGGTCGAGCACGACAGCATCGTCCGCGCCGCCGTCGAAATCGCACGCGGTCGCGTCCGGGTGATTGCCGGCGCCGGATCGAATTCGACCAGCCAGGCGATTGAGCTAACGCGGCGCGCGGAGGCCGCCGGCGCCGATGCGGTGCTCTCGGTCGTCCCGTATTACAACAAGCCGATGCAGGCCGGCATATTCGCGCACTTTCGGGAGATCGCCGACAGGACCTCGCTGCCCATTATCCTGCACGACATTCCTTCGCGAACCATCCGCGAGCTGTCCGACGACACGCTGGCGCGGCTGGCGAAATCGTCGCAGTTCATCGGATTGAGGGATGGGACCGGCGACGTCACGCGTCCGACGCGCTTGCAGCCGCTGCTGTCGCCAGGGTTTCGGCTGCTGTCCGGAGACGACGCAACCGCGCTCGCATTTATTGCCAATGGAGGGAACGGCTGCATATCGATCATTTCGAATGTCGCACCGGATCTGTGCCGGGCGATCTTTTCGAGCTGCCGGGAGGGACGATTGCAGTCGGAGCAATATCTGAAAAGCCGGTTAGCGCCGTTGACGGCTGCGCTCACCAAAGAAAACCCCGCCGCCCTAAAATATGCACTGTCCCTGTGCGGCTTCATGTCGCCAACCACCCGGCTGCCGCTCGTCGAATTGGCCGATGCCGCCAAAGCCGAGGTCGCGAGCGCGATCGCCGGGATCGGCGACGAGGACCTCGACTGTGCGATCGAGCGCCGGCACAGCCGCCCCATTCACGCGGATTCGGCCGCTACGCCGTAGAGACATCCAAAATGAGCTCAGGCGTTCCCGGAAGTGACTGGCACGCCAGAACGCTGCGCGCCTGGCAGCTTGCGATGCTGCGCTTCGCCGTGACATCGGACAATGCCGACAGATTGGCCGTCATGGCGATCGCAAGCGAGATCGACAGGCTTGGTCCCGAGCGCGACGGCAAGCCGGATTTCAGCTTTTTCTGCCGGACCAGTGCGGAGCTATGCGCCGCCATTCTGCAGCCGAATGACCTTACACCCGCGATCTTGCAGCAATTCCTTGCGCGGATCGATGACGACCGCCTCAAGCGTGCTTTCTCGGCAGCGATTCGAGCCGACCAGCCGAAGGTGTCTTCGGTCAGCAAGTCGTCCTTCAAGCGTGACAATCGCCTGTGGAGAGGGCTTTCCTCGCGGGGCAAACCGCAGCTTTAGGGGGTGCTCGGGAAGCCCGGGATTGCAGTTCGCGGATTCTTGGTGCGGCGGAGCGCGACGTCTTCTTCGTCCCGGCATTCCTATATTTCTCTTATGAAACACAGCGGCAGGCCATCTGGCTTTCCTATGGCTTCGTCGGCACATCATGGGCTGTCAGAGTTGTGAGGAGGCCGCCATGGCTGCGATCACTTTCAATGCCGCACATCAGAGAGAACACGTTCGGGAACAGTTCAAAAACGTTCTCACCGCTCTCCGCGCATTGCTCGATGCGTTCGTCAATAACCGGATGCGGCGGGCTGCAGCACAGGCCGGGCACGCTCGTCCGCGACGTATTCCGGACACCCGATCGAATTCGTTGAAACCGCAATGATCGCCGTGCAATTGATGAGCCAGTATCCTGTGCGGCGTGCGCCGATACGTTCGACGCCGGCGGTCGAACGGGAAACCCCGCGCTCCGGAGCCTTGCCGGCGGATGAGCCTGTAAAGGTCAAGGCGGAATTTCGGCCTCTCGACGGCGACATCGTCAACGAGGCGATCCCGGCATTTTTCATCGGCCGCAACACGGACGGCTTCTGGGTTGCCCGTGACGCCAGGGGACGGATCGGCGGAGTCTTTCTGCTTGAGAACTCGGCACTGTCGTTCGCAAGGAGGAACAGTCGCCCGGCGGGATGCGCAACGATATTCCCGTCCGAGAGGTTCGAACTCGACCTGGAAAACAACGGCAATCCACTCATCGCGCAGCTTGGCTGGTTAAAGCGCCTGGCGATGCGAGGTCGACAGCGAATGGTCGCCTTCATCGGCAATATGACGGAAGCGGTGAAACGCCGATGACATCATTAGGGAAGGTGCGGCGGAAGCGCAGCCGACAATGATCAGGCGGTTCTGTATCGGGGCCCTGACGGTCCTGGCGGCGGGAGGCGCGCTCGCCACCATCATCGCCCTGAAGGCCGCACTCTTTTTTTGGGCTTTTCATTATGATTGACGCGCGCCCGATGCAGCAAGCGCGGCTACCGACTATTCAATCTGCCGTATGCGATTGGTGCGCCCATGCGATTTGGCGAAAATCGCTACTGCTTCGGTTTAGCCGGCGTTTTCGCTGGGTCGGACTGGCGTGCCTGGCCCCAGGGATCATAGCCCTGTTTGGGCGCTGGAATTCGATCCAGCGCGGCTTTGTAGGCTTTCTCATCGACCATTGGACGGGCTTCGGCGGGAGGTGCATGGCCGCCGCGCTTCTTGCCCATGCCCTGCGAATACGCGGGAAGGATGGCCAACGAAACGATCGCCGCAACGACGATGGGTATCTTGATCAGTTTGGCTCCGCCGCTCATGCGCCCTTGGCTCTGCGCTGTCATCGTCCGGTAAGCGCTTGCCCCCGCCTGCAGCGATCATGCTCTATTGGCCGGAGGGCGTGCGAACTCCATGCCAGGCATCCCGCACCTGGTGATAATGAACCTCGGGCAAATAGTCCGGCGTGTCGAGCTTCAGGACATGAACGTCGAGACGTCCGACGGCGCTCAGCAGCGTGTAGGACGCGATGACGCGGTCACGCTGGCTTTGAATCAGCCTGGTGCGCGCGGTGGTCAGGTCCTGCTGGGCATTGAGAACGTCGATCGTGGTGCGTTGTCCTCCGGCGGCCTCGCGCCGCACGCCCTGGAGAGCGATGCCGGCTGCGCGCACTTCGGACTCCGCCGCCGTGAGCGCCACCTTGGTTCCCTCATTGCTCACCCATGCGCTGACGACCGCGGTTCGCGTCTGGTTTCGGACCTGTTCGAGCACCATGCGGCTCTGCGAGGTCAGCTCCTTGGCCTGCCGGGTTTGCGAAGCCGCGGTGCCGCCGTCGTAAATCGGGACATTGAGCTGGCCTATCACCGAGGCCTGATCCGTGCGGTTCGTGGTCAGCGTCGGATCCGACTCGACGGCGCGGCTGGCGCTCGCCTGGACCGACATCGTCGGCAGCAGGCTGCTCTCCGCGACCTTGATGGTGGTTTGAGCGACGTCGACATCGAAAGCGGCGCCAAGAATTGCCGGATGTTCGCGGGTGGATGCTTCCCTTGCCGCCGCAAGCGCGTTCGGTGAGAAGTTATCGACCGTCGAGGCCGCCACCAATTGCGACGGAGGCTGGCCAATCACCTCGGTATAGGTTGCCTTGCTTATGGCCAGAGCTACTTCCGCGGCGTTGAGATCGGCCAATCCCCGGCTAAGCCGCGCCTCGGCCTGCGCTGTATCGGTCGGTGTAACGTCACCGGCGTCGAGACGCCGTTTGGTGGTGGCCTGTATTTCACGCAGCACCGCGACATTGGCGCGCTGCGCATCCACCAGGGCCTGATTGGCGAGCACATTCATGTAGGCGGTCACGGCGTCCAGCAACACGCCCTGGCCGACATTGCGGAGAGCTTCCCGCCCGGATTTGACCTGAAACTCCGCGACCCGAACGCTGTTTGCGGTCTTATTGCCATTGTACAGGATCTGGCTGACCGTCAAGCCGATGGTCCACGGACGCAACGTTGCGCCCTGCACGGTATTGTCGGGCAACAGGTTGCGAACCGCCTGCAGCCCCGCGCTCAGGCTCGCCACAATCTGCGGCCGATAGCCCGCCAGCGCCTGCGGTACGTTTTCGTCGGTCCCGCGTTGCCGGGCCCGCTCCGCATTGAGCTGCGGATTCATCTGATAGGCCTTCACAAGCGCTTCCTGGAGGGTCTCTGCCGCGGCCAGATCGACCAGCGCCAGATAGGCGATCGCCACAACGCAAAGCACCAGCCAAGCGAAGTGGAATCCCCTTCCAGGGGAATCCGGAGCGCATCTGGCAGCGACGTCACTCACAACTTACCTCGACCGTTACGATGATCCGTCATTCCGCGGGTGCCAGATGGCCTTCCGAAGCCAGATCCGACCGGGTCCGCCGCGAGAACATCGAAATTAGCGCCGGCAACGTGATGAGGATGACAACAGGCGCAAGCATCATGCCCGCCACCACCACGACCGCAAGCGGCTTTTGCACCTGCGACCCGATTCCGGACGATACCGCCGCCGGCAGCAATCCGATGCCGGCGACCACGCAGGTCATCAACACCGGCCGCAACTGAAGCTCCCCGGTGCGCAAGATCGCCTTGCCGCGCTCCATGCCCTCGTCGATGAGCTGGTTGTACTGGGAGAGGATGATGATTCCGTCCATCACCGAGATACCGAACAATGCGATGAACCCGATTGCGGCGGAAACGCTGAACGGGATGCCGGTCAGCAGCAGTCCGAGAATGCCGCCGAATACCGCCATCGGAATCACGCTCATGGTCAGAACCGTATCGACCACGGATCCGAAATTGAACCAGATCAATATCGCAATCAGTGCCAGACTGATCGGCACCACGATCGACAGCCGCTTGATGGCGTCCTGCAAATTGCCGAACTCGCCGACCCATTCGAGGCGCGAGCCCGCGGGTAATTGCACCTGGGCCGCGACCTTTTGCTGCGCTTCCTGGATGGCGCTGCCGAGGTCGCGCTCACGCACCGAGAACTTGATCGGCAGATAGCGCTCCTGCTGTTCACGGTAAATGTAGGCCGCGCCCGACACCAGCTTTATCGTCGCCACCTCGCTGAGCGGAACCTGCGTGATGCCGTTCGGCCCCTGCGCGCCGATCCGCAAATTCTGGATTGCCTCCGCGCTCTTGCGGTATTGCGGCGCCAGACGGACAATAATCGGGAAATGCCGGTCGCTGCCGGGCTCATAGAGGTCACCGGCGCTGTCGCCTCCGATCGCGGTGCGTATGGTGGTGTTGATATCGCCGGGCGAAAGCCCGTAGCGCGCGGCCCGTGCGCGGTCGATGTCGATCTGGATCGTCGGCTGGCCGAGCGAGGTGAAAACCGCGAGGTCGGTAATTCCTTTCACCGTAGCCAGTACGGACTTGATCTTGTTGGCGGTGTCGGTAAGCGCCTGCAGGTCGTTACCGTACAGCTTGATCGAGTTCTCGCCCTTCACGCCGGACACCGCTTCGGAGACGTTGTCCTGCAGATATTGCGAGAAGTTGAATTCGACGCCGGGAAATTTTTCCTGCAACTGAGCCAGCAGCCTGGCGGTCAGTTCATCCTTGTCTTCC
>JBAVEE010000702.1:0-1926 GCA_049587575.1 Bradyrhizobium sp. | reverse complement strand
GCCCTGGCCATGACGGCGGCCTACGTGCTCGCTGGCGAGTTGGCCCGCATGGCCGGTTCCCACGAGGAAGCCTTCCGGCGATACGAGACCCTTCTGCGCCCCTATATCGAAACCAAACAAAGAGGCGCCAGGAATTTCAGCAGCGCTTTTGCGCCGAAGACCGCCATGGGCCTGTTCGTGCGCAACCTCGTCATCGGTGCTACAGCAATCCCGGGACTGGCCCGACTGGCCTTCGGCAGGGACATCGTCGACAAACTGGCGCTTCCCGAGTATGTTTGGGATTGACCCATTCAACGCTGCGGCTAGTGAAGCGATTGATCTCGTCGGAAGCGCCGGTTTATGCTGCGCCCGGCTACCGCGTCGTCTTCCCGGTCCTAATTCCTGACGGCATAAAGCGGCGTTCTGATCGTCAACTGATAGGCCGGCTTCGGCACCCACGCGATCTGTGCCGTCACGCCGAACAAGCGGTTGTCGTTGTCATCCATCCGGTCCAGATCAAGCCTTACGACCGGTTGCGTAAAGGACGGGAACGGCGTCAGGATCAGGAGTTGCGCGCCGCCGAAAGATTGAACCCCGACACGGCCGGTGATTTTCCAGTTGTTGTCCCACTGATAGTAGCCGCCGACATAACCAACTATGTTCGGATTGACCGTTGCCGCCGCGGCATCGATTTCAGTCAGGGTGAGTTCCACGCCGGCGAGCAAACCCCTCGTTTCGTCCTTGTTCAGCGCGTAATCGAATTCCGCGATGGTGGTCAGCGCGGTCGTGGCCAGGAGCGAGTCCGGCACCGCCCTCGTGACCGTCGACTGCAAAGTCAAGGTGGGGATCGATCCTCCGTCTTGCTTGTAGAGGTCGGCCTGAAACCCGACATTCCAGCTGGTGACCGCCAGCGTCGACCAGTCGGCTGAGCCGATCTGGATGGTCGTGGCACTGACGCCGCCGTAGACCGTCATGCGGTCGTTGATATCGACCGTCAGTGGCAGATCGACCCCGAGGCCGCGGCTTGACGGCGACGACAGCAGCGGTCGCGGCCGATTTGCTGGCAGATTGGTCAGCGTCGAGAGCATCTGCAACGCCGAGACGACGGAAGACAGTGACGCCGGGCTGAAGCCGATCGCGAGCGAATTGGCCGGGACCGCGGTGTAGATGGTCCTCAGATCGAGGTAGATGTTCGGCAGCGTCGAAGCCGCCTTTGTCGAGCCGTCGTCGCCGTCGCTATTGTCTTTGTTGTCCTTGCTCAGGGCGAGATCGGAAAAACACAGCGACGCGAGGACGCCGAGCAACACGCGACAGGGCGCCCGCGTCCGGCTTCGCGGCCCGATGTGAACACGGCTTCTGGCGGGATTTGATTTCAACGAGATTGCACCCTCAGGATTCTCAAATCGAGATTCAGCCGGCTTTTCGTCGCGTCAGGAAAAATTCGAACGGCTGGTTGACGTTCCCCGTCCGGCCGGGGCGACCGAGGTGGAAGCCGCGTAGTTTATTTCAATTCCTCCCAACCGGCCAATGGCCATATCACAGCCAATTTCGCATCGTTCAGCAAACCCTGGGCGGAGGCCGTGCAAGCAAAAAGCGCGCAATTGTGCAGCGGACATCGCAGGAACGCGAAGCCGCGTATTGCGCGGCCCGTCGGCGCCGGCAAGGCGGCTTCATCCGGAGCAAGCACCGAATTTTTCAAAAACCTGATTTGTTGAAGCAGATCAACGTGATTCCACCACGCCGATGGCGGTAGGGATCAATCGAAAGGCCGCGGCGTAATGGAAACCCCGCTTGCGCGGGGTATGACGATTTCTTTTGCGGCCGACATTGTGCGTGCGCGCCTCAACGTTGACCGCCGCTAAGAACCCTTTACAAACGCCTTGAACGCCTCGGCATAGCCGGGGTGCCAGCGCGACAAAGCGGGGCGGTTTTCGACGATGTCGCCTG
>JBAVEE010000701.1:0-3428 GCA_049587575.1 Bradyrhizobium sp. | reverse complement strand
TCGAGAATCCCCGATGCGCAATTGCGCATCTGAGGTCTGGTGCTGGCGCACCATTCCGGAATGATCAAAAAAACCGGGAGCGAACATGTCCGACATTTCCGCCGTGAAAGCGCTGGTGTTCGATGTGTTCGGCACCGTGGTCGACTGGCGCTCCAGCCTGATCGCGGATTTCACCCAATGGGGCGAGAAGCGCCGCGTCAAGGCCGACTGGACCGCGCTGGTGGACGGCTGGCGCGCGGTCTATGCCGCGTCGATGGACGATGTGCGAAAGCACCCCGAACGCGGCTATGTGATCCTGGACACGCTGCACCGGCAGTCGTTGGAAAAGCTGGTCGCGCAATTGGCGATTTCCGGATTGAACGACGCCGACCTGCATCACCTCACCATGGGCTGGCGACGGCTCCATCCCTGGCCTGACAGCGTCGCCGGGCTGACCCGGCTGAAGGCGAAATACATCATCGGTCCGCTCTCCAATGGCAATGTCGCGCTGCTGACCAACATGGCGAAATTCGCAGGGCTGCCGTGGGACCTGATCCTGTCGGCGGAATTGTTCGAGCACTACAAGCCCGACCCCGAAACCTATCTCGGCGCCGCGCGCCTGCTTTGTCTGTCGCCGGAACAGGTCATGATGGTGGCCGCGCATAACCATGATCTGAAGGCCGCCCAAAAACTGGGACTGAAGACCGCCTTCGTGGCGCGCCCGGCCGAATATGGCCCGTTGCAGAAATACGATTTCGAGGCAAAGGGCGATTGGGACGTCGTGGCGAAGGATTTTGGCGAGGTCGCCGAGCGGATGGGGTGTTGAGGGCAGTGCGGCAGCGTAATTCGCGACTGCTGCTTTCGCACTGGGGCACGCGGCATCGGTAATCACCGGGGATGACGGGTATAAGTTGGGCAGCCGCCAAGCGAATCATTGAACCTTTGGCGGGCTTGCCTATCTCCTGAAAGCATCATGACGCTTCCCGCATCCGCATTGCCTGTCGAAGCTCCGCCGGCGTTTCTTGGGGTGTCGCATTCCCTGACCGGAAAGCTGTGGCGCGACCGGCTCGATGCGCGGGGCGCGGCGCGGGCGCTGGCGATCGCGCAACGCCATCACTTGCCGGAAATGCTGGCGCGGGTGCTGGCGGGGCGCGATGTCGAGATCGACGCGGTCGAGGATTTTCTCGATCCGACCATCCGCAAGCTGCTGCCCGACCCCTACACCGTGACCCAGATGGAAGCCGCCGCCAAGCGCATCGCGGATGCGGCCACGCGAAACGAAAAGGTCGCGATCTTCGGCGACTACGATGTCGACGGCGCCACCTCGGCGGCGCTGCTCGCCTGGCATCTGCGCCATTGCGGGCTCGACCCGCTGATCCATATTCCCGACCGGATTTTCGAGGGCTACGGCCCCAACGCCGAGGCAATCGGCATGCTCGCCGGCAAGGGCGCCACGCTGCTGGTGACGGTGGACTGCGGCACCACCAGCCTAGAGCCTTTGGCGGAAGCCCGCCGGCTCGGGATGTCCGTGGTGGTGATCGATCATCATCAATGCGGCGACGAGCTGCCCGTGGTCGACGCGCTGGTGAATCCGAACCGGCCCGACGACCTCTCGGGCCTCGGCCATCTCGCCGCCGTTGGTCTGGTGCTGGTGACGCTGGTCGCGGTCAATCGCGAGCTGCGCGCGCGCGGGTTCTGGACCGCCGAACGGCCCGAGCCGGATTTGCTGAGCATGCTGCATCACGTCGCGCTCGGCACCGTCGCCGACGTAGCACCCCTGGTCGGACTCAATCGCGGCTTCGTGGCCAAAGGACTGATCGCGATGCGGCGCCGCGATCATGTCGGTCACACCGCGCTGATGGACGTGTCGCGGCTGAACGGTCCGCCCGAAGCCTGGCACCTCGGCTTCATGCTGGGACCCCGCATCAACGCCGGCGGCCGGATCGGGCGTGCCGATCTCGGGGTGCGGCTGCTGCTGGAAGGCGACGTCTCGGAAGCCGCTAGGATCGCCGCCGAACTCGACCGCCTCAATAGCGAACGCCGCGTCATCGAGCAGATGGCGGAGGCGCAGGCCGAAGCCGAGGCGCTGGCTTCGCTCGGGCTGGAGGACAAGGGTTCGGTGATCGTCACCGCGTCGGAAGGCTGGCATCCCGGCGTGGTCGGCCTCGTCGCATCGCGGCTGAAGGAAAAATTCTCGCGGCCGGCGTTTGCCATTGCGCTCGAGCCGGGGGGGATCGGCACCGGCTCGGGCCGCTCGATCGGCGGCGTCGATCTCGGCAAGGCCGTCCGGCAGGCGGTGCATGACGGTCTGCTGCTCAAGGGCGGCGGCCACGCCATGGCCGCGGGCGTCACCTTGCGTAAGGAGAAGCTCGCCGAATTCCGCGCCTATATGGAAGGCGCGCTGGCCGATGACGTTGCGGCCTCGCGCCACGTCAATGAACTGTTCATCGACGGCGCCGTCAGCGCCCGCGGGGTGACGACCGAACTGGCGGCGACGCTCAATCGCGCCGGACCATTCGGCAGCGGCAATCCCGAGCCGGTGATCGCGCTGCCGTCGCACCAACTGGTCTATGCCGACGAAGTCGGGCAGGCGCATTTGCGCGTGCGGTTCAAATCCGGCGACGGCGCTGTTGTGAACGGCATCGCGTTCCGGTCGATCGGGCAAAAACTCGGCAACGCGCTTGTAGCGCATCGCGGCCAGCCGTTGCATGTCGCGGGATCGCTCGCGGTCGACCGCTGGCAGGGCACCGAGCGCGTGCAGTTGCGCGTGCTCGACGTGGCGGTGCCGGACCAGGGGCCAGCGGTGATCAGGTAGGAGGGGATGCTCGTTCGTCATTGCGAGGAGCGTAGCGACGAAGCAATCCATTCTTCGTGCGGCACGATGGATTGCTTCGCGGAGCTTGTCATCGGGCGCGCGTTCGCGCGACCGGTTGGCTCGCAATGACGTCGAACTAACCGCCTTGCCGGAGTCTTGCCAGCACCGCCAGGCCGCCATAGCCATCGGCCGGCAAAATTCCCATCCTGGTTTGATAATCCTTCACCGCCTGCATGGTGTCGTTGCCGACCCGGCCATCGGTGCCGCCGGTATCAAAGCCGGCCTTGGTCAGCCGGACCTGCATTTCCTGCACCTCGGCGAGCGTCAGCGCGCGCTCGGAGCCGGGGAACGGCTGGATGAAGGGCGGCCCGCCCAGGATGCGGTCGCCGAGATGGCAGATCGCCAGCGCGTAGTTCATCGACGGATTGTAGCTGCGCACCGAATAGAAGTTCGGTCCGAGCAGGAACGCCGGTCCACCCGGTACCGGCACCCACATCTGCGCGGATGCGCCGCCTTGCGGGAACGGCTTGCCGTCGTCTCGCCGGTCATCTTGTAGGCGATGAATCCGTCGATCGTCAGCGCCTTGGCGATGCGCTTGAAGTCTTCCGGCCGGTTGGCGCGCTCCCAGATCAGG
>JBAVEE010000700.1:0-2120 GCA_049587575.1 Bradyrhizobium sp. | reverse complement strand
CCCCAGGCGAGCGCGCCGGCAAGCGCCAAAAACATGACTACCACCGCAGCACTCACCAGCATCGAATCGAAAGGCATCAGATCCTCCTTTGAATTGGAGGCATTATTATTCTCGACACGAGACGGCGGTCGTTGATACGGATCAAATCAAGCGGCCTTTTGGGCAGCGGCATCAGCCGCTTATGCAGCGGCGAGGGCCTCGGCGCGCGCCGGATCCAGAAGGCCGATGTTGCCGGGCATGATTTCGATCACCCCGTCGCGCTCAAGCTTGGTGAAGGTCCGGCTCACCGTTTCAATGGTCAGGCCGAGGTAATCGGCGATGTCCTGACGGCTCATCGGCAGGGGTACCGTCCGCGATCCATCCGTGACCTGAACCAATCGGTCGCGCCAGCCAATCAGGAAGGTCGCGACCTTTTCCTCCGCCGAACGCCGTCCGAGCAGAACCATGTGGTCCTGGGCCTGGCTCAGCTCGCGAACCGCCAATTCATTGATGCGGCGCAACAGGTCCGGCCTGTCCTTGCTAAATCGCGCAAACGCGGATTTGGAGAACTGGCAAAGCACCGCATTTCCGATCGCGTCGGCAGAGAAGTTGTGACGGGCCGACGCCGCCAATCCCAGAAAATCGCCTGGCAGCGCAAATCCGATAATCTGCCGTCGGCCGTCGGGCAGCAGCTTGTAAAGCCGTATGACGCCCTCAAGCAGATTGTAGAAGGACGTCGTCGTCTCCTCCTGGGCGAACACCGTCTCGCAGGCCGAGAAATGCACATGACGTCCCAAATGCGCCAATTCGCGCAGTTCGGCATTTTCGAGCGCCGCGCAGACACTGAGCCGGCGTATCGCGCATTCGGTGCAGGGATGCCCGTTCGGCGCCCCTGCTACCAGAGACATGGTCATGCGTCACTCCAAGGATGGGCCGTACCGCTACGATCTCGTTGCGCGCCGGCCCCGCGGACTGGCTGCATCTTAGCCATTCGCCCCTATCCCGGTTGACGCAGATCAAGCGGCCACCGGCCTCGGCGCAATATTAAGGAACTTATCGGTATGGTTGGATTGCAATGGAAGACGGCCGGTCAGTAATGCTGCGATTCGCCCTGCCCCAAACCCTCGTTACGTTGCTCGCCCTGACACCGGCCTTGGCTGCCTCTCCGGCCGAACAGCGTGGCAAGGTCTATGCGCTCACTCACTGTGCGCGGTGCCATGCGGTCGACCGCGTGGCAAAAAGCCCGCTCAAGATCGCGCCGCCGTTCCGAACCCTGCATTTGCGCTATCCCGTCGAGACGCTCGGCGAAGCGCTCGCGGAGGGCATCTATACGGGCCACGCCGAGATGCCCGCATTCGAGCTCACAGCTGAGCAGATTCACGATCTGCTGTCCTACCTGAAGACCCTCGAATAAATCCTGCGCGGCGGCGGCTACTGCGCCTGCACGGTCCAGGCGATGATGTCCTTCGCGATCCGTCCGAACGCATCATTGAAGGCGGCGACGGCGGCCGCCGGCTCGATCTTGTCGAACTTCTGGCTTTGCTCGAACAGATGCGAGGCGACGATTTTTCCGTTCTTGTCGACAATTTTCGCCGACAATCCGATCTCGGCCACCGGTCCCGATTCCACCGCGACGCGGAAACGCCTGACATCGATCAGAAGCTGGAAGTCGGCCGGTCCGACGTCGGTGCTGCGCAACGGTGCGTGAGCAATGTCGTAATTCTCGAAACTCTCGATCAGTTTTGCCTGGAGCAACTTTGGAATGCTGTCGGCCCAGAGGAAGTCCGCGAAATCCGGATATTCCTGCACGGGCGAGAACAGCATGCGCTGCGTTTCGAGCATCGCGACCGCGGTCGGCTCCGGGATGACCAGCTGCCCCTTGATGGTCTTTTGAGGAGGAGCAAAGCCCTGCGCGGCGCGCAGGTTGTAAGTAATTTTAGGCGCGTTAGCCGGCCCGCTACCGGTCATCTTTTCGACGCCGGCGAGGATGCTGTCGAGTTTTGGGGTATTGCGCGCCAGCCCCTCCGAGAAAACCTTGAAATTGGCAATGGTATCTTTCAACGGCTCGGAGTTTTCGCTCAGCACGGAATCGACCTTGCGCAATGCGTCGCGGGCGGCCTGTGTCATGCTCTGCCCCGCTC
>JBAVEE010000699.1:0-6471 GCA_049587575.1 Bradyrhizobium sp. | reverse complement strand
CGGCGATGCGGCTCGCCTTTGCCATTGTGGTCCGGTCGCTGTCGAACAAGACGTAGGCCGCGACGCCGAGGAAGCAAACCGCCGCCAGCGCCGCGACGCGCAACGCCAGCCGCAGCTTCAGATCGATGGCGCGCGCTGGGCCCGCCGCGGAATTAGGGGCCTGTTGCAAGCTCTCTCCCATTCACCGCACTTTAGAGGCAAATTTTGTCGGGAAGAAAGAGGGCTGAGGCAAGATCGGGCATTTCACCCGGTCAATCCAGGGAAAGTCTCCATTTCGCGACGGGAGCGGATCGGGCGATATGGTCACGATTTGGCAACTCCAGGGGATCGCCCATGCGCAGCATTGCTTTCATCCTGGCTCCAATAGTGGCTCTTGCAGGGTTCGCCGTCGCCAAAGCAGGCGAACCCGCCGCTGAGCGCCCCATCAAGCTTGCGGTCTTTCCGTTTGAACTGGAAGATTTCAGCGCTGCGGCGGCCTCCACGCCTCCCGACGACGTTGACCGCGAGCAATTGCGGCTTTCGACGGAGGAGGCGCGGCGGCTGATCGCGGAATCGGGACGCTACCGATTGGTCGACGTCGACGCGGGGAACGGCGAAGCCGCCAAAGCAGGCAAATTGCGGGATTGCGAGGGTTGCGAAGCCAGGATCGCCGCCGGTCTTGACGCGGACCAGTCCATGATCGGAATCGTCACGCGCATCAGCCGAACGGACTACGCGGTGACCTACAAGATTCGCGACGCCAGATCCGGGGCGCTCGTCGACGTCGAGCAAACCGACCTGCGCGCGGGTGCCAACTCGGCCTGGAGCCGTGGGGCGCGCTGGCTGATCCAGCGCCGTCTGCTGGAAAGGACGGACTAGCGCCGAACGCAAGGGCCACGCGCGGGGTCGCCGGTCCAACTGAGCTTCATAATCATGGATCAAGCCGGGGATCGCCAATAGGGAGACCGCGCCACATGGAAACGTCGATGAAACTACGATCTGCGGGTCTCGCCCTGCTTGCCACCGCCATTTTCTTCGCCAGTCCTGTCCGGCAAGGTCGGGCGCAGGGCGAGCCGCCCGTTCTTGCGGTTGCGGAAATCCAATATACCGACACGTCGGGCGAGGTCATCGATCAGAGCGCCGACCATTTCCGGCGCTTGCGCGAATTCGAAGCTTCGTTACGCACTGATTTGGCGGCGAGCGGAAAGGTGCGAAACGCGGACCTCGATTGTCCCCCAAACGCCTGTTCAGTCGGCGACATCGATGCGGATGAGTTGCTCGGCAAGGCGCAGGCGGTCGGTGCCGCCTATCTTCTGATTAGCAGCTTTCACAAGCTCAGCACGCTCGTACAATGGGCAAAATTCGATATCATCGACGTGAAAACGCGGAGCGTCGTTTTCAATCGCCTCGTTACCTTCCGCGGCGACAACGAAAAGGCTTGGCGCCACGCAGAATCCTTCATCCTTCGTGAAATTCTGGATCATGAGGACCGGTGAAGGGGGACGCGTGCACTCCGCGGCAATAATCCCGCCTCGATCGCCTTGATCTGCAGCGCCAGATATCTCGAATTGATGCGGCATTGCGCGAGGCTGCCGGCGATGAACCAGAGGCCAGGCTGGCCGGTGCGGGTATACATGTTGCGCAATTCCTGGCCCTCGCCGAATCCCCAGATCGGGCCGACGCGCTCGGCGACCTCTTCGCCGAACAGCTTGCGCACCAGATGCTCCTGGGGCTTGTAGCCGGTCGCCAGCACGATCAGATCGGCGGCCAGCGTCTCGCCGCTCTTCATCCGAGCGCCTTCGGCGACAAAGGAGTCGATGTCTGAAAATTGCTTGAGCCCGATCTCGCCTTGCACGACGAGATCGGAGCAGCCGACGTTGAAATAATAACCGCCGCCGCGGGTCAGGTATTTGAACTGCCAGCCGGTGCCGCCGTCACCGAAATCGAGCCTGAAGCCGACGCGCGTGAGGCCATCAAGTAACTCCCGATCGATTTCCTTGGATTGCGCGGTCAGCATCACGTGGCTTTTTTTCGCGAGCGCAAGTGGCATCGAGGTTGCGATCAGGTCGTTATCCTCCAGCGTCCCCTGATTATACGCGGCATAGGCCAGTTGCGCCGACGGCTCGATATTGGTGATCAGGGTCGGACTGCGCTGGACCAGCGTCACCTTTGCCCCGCTCGAATGAAGATCCTGCGCGATGTCGTGCCCGCTGTTGCCGGTGCCGATCACGAGCGCTTTTTTACCCTTCCATTCCTCGCCGTCGTCATATTGGCTGGAATGCAGGACGGTCCCTGCGAAGTTCTCCAGCGTTGCAAGTTCCGGCCGATTTGGAATGCCGCTGACGCCGGTCGCCATCACGACGTGCCGTGGATGCATCGTGCGCGTGCTGCCGTCGGCGCGGCGCAGCACCACCGACCAGCGTCCTTCCGCCTCGTCGTAAGCGCCGCTCTCGAAGCTGGTCGCGGTCCAGTAGTTCAGCTCCATGGCCTCGACATAGGCCTCGAACCAGTTGGCGAGCTTGTCCTTGGGGATATAGACCGGCCAATTCGGCGGGAACGGCATGTAGGGCAGGTGATTGACCTGCACCTGGTTGTGCAGGGTCAGCGCGTGGTAACGTTTGCGCCAATTGTCGCCGATGCGCTGCTCGCGGTCGACAATCAGCGTATCGATCTGCAACTGCTTGCACCGCGCGGCGATCGAAAGCCCGGCCTGTCCGCCGCCGACCACCAGAACGGCCGGATCGCGGTCGGCATAGGCGGCCGCTTCCTTGCGCAGATCGAGCCAGTTGGGCCCGCGAAAGTCGCGCGAGTAGGATTGGCCCCGCGGCCGCGCCGACCCGAGCGGCTCCTCGAACCCCTTCAGTTCGTCGAGCGCGGTCAGCAGCGTCCAGGCCTTGAGCCTGTTGCCGTCACCGGCGTCGGGGATCAGCCGCAGAATTCCGCTGCCGCGCCCCTGAATGGTTTCGAATCTGAAAATCGCCTCGATCGCGTCGGTGCCGGCGCGGGTCACCCGGCGCGGCGCGGCGCGATCGGGATCGATCCTGAAATTGCAGGGCGCAACGCTTGTGCCAAGGGCCTGCAGCTCTTTCAGAATGGCGCCGGCGCCGTTGATGGTCTGCAGGTTCCAGCTCAGCGCCAAAGCGTCGCGCCAATAGCTGGCGGGATGAAACAGGATCTGCAGCGAGCCGTCGTCGGGGCTGGCGAGCGCGTTTTCGAATTGGGTCAGCCAGTTTTCGGCGGCTACCGAGATGTCGTCCGTCCTATCGAGCATCAGCGTTTCTCTTCAGCGGCCGTCTGCGCGGCGTTTCCTCCGCCGGGACGCTATACCCTTTGAGGTCGCGCAAAAAGCGGCTTACCCGGCAAGCGACAGCATATGGCCCTGCTCCGGCGGAATGCGCCCGTTGAGCGTGTCGAGATAGACCTGCTTCACGGCCTTGGGCCCGCGGCCTTCCACCACCGTGAGCCGCCTCGCAAGCGTCGGGGCGAAGCCGGACCACGCCGCGCCAAATCGGGTGTCGATGCCCCCCGGGCCCCATTCCCTGGCGCGCTTGCGAATCTGGTCAGGCGCGAAGAACCATGTTGGTTTGGCGCCCGGCAATTCCGGTTCATCCGGCGAGGAGCTGCGGTGCGTGAGCCCGATCCGTCCGGAATACCTCATCTGCTCGCCGAAACGCCGGTGCAGCCGCGCGCGCAACTCGCTGCTGCCCGCCATATCGACGAAGGCGACAGGTAAATCCGATGGCAGCGAGGTTGCGCGGTCGTAGGTCAGGACGTCGTCATAGCAGCCGAGCGATCGGACAAAATCGGCATTCGCCGCCGAGGTGAGCCCGATCACCCGGATGCCCTTGCGCTGGGTATGCAGAAGGTGCGCGAGGCCGAACGCGGTCTTGCTCGAGGCGCTGGAAAGCATCACGCCGCGCGCGCCGTAAAAATCATGCTCGGCCAGGTAGTCGTCGACCAGGAACGACAGCATGAACAGCGGCCGCAGCAGCGCCTGATAGTCGCCCTCGCGCCCGGCGAAAGCGGGATCGCCGCTGACGCGCGCGTAGGCATTGTAGACCGGTGCCACGCTTTGCCGATGCGCGGCGGCGTCGCGCAACGAACGCTTGCCGACGTCGGCGGCTTCGATCACCAGATGCGTCGCCATCGGAAAATAGCCGAACAGGCGCTCTCCGATCTCGACACCGGGATGGCGCGAGGCGATCACCTCGCCAAATCCCCAGACCGGGATGTTGCCGAAATTCTCCGGCGCCGGAAACAGCTGCCAGTATTTCAACTGATCGCCGAGCATGGCGTAGGTGATATTGTTGGCGGTGAAGGCGAAGCGCTCGATGCCTATCAGCAGCGCCTCATCAGGCAGCGCGGCGATGTCGGGCAATTGGGTCTCGATGAACCTGCAGTGCTGCAAATCGTTCCGCGCAACGATGAAGTCGGTCGATTTCATGTTTTCGATCCCGGCAGTTTTGCTGCCGCGATCTTTGCTCTGGCCGATGACCGTTTTGCAACAGAGACCTTGTTTAAAACAGCGTTGGCTTTTTCCGTTCCGCCGATCATGCCTTCGCGCTTCTTGATCGTCCGGTAATAGGCCCACCACAGATGCGCCGCGGCGCCGCGCAACGGGCGCCAAGGTTCGGCCAGCGGCGCCATCTCTTTCGCGGTCGGACGGGTCTTCAGTCCAAGTCCGATCTTTATCGCTTCCTGCACGGCAAGATCGCCGGCCGGCCAGGCGTCGCCATGGCCGAGGCAGAACAGCAGATAAACGTCGGCGGTCCAGGGACCGATGCCGTGCAGCGAAGTGAGCGTGTTGTGCGCGGCGTCCGCCTCTTCATTCGCCAGCGCGTCGAGATTCAGCCGCTCCGCGGCGAGTTCGCGCGCCACATTCTTCAGGGTTTTGATTTTCGCCGCCGACAGTCCGAGCCGGCCCAGACGGTCCGCGCGGACGCGGCGCAGCGTATCATGGTGAAACGGGTCGAACGCGGCCGTGAGGCGGGCCCAGATCGCCGCGGCGCTTGCGGTGGATAATTGCTGCCCGCAGACGATCGCGGCGAGGCCGGCATAGCCGGGCTCGCGCCGCCGCAGCGCCGGCATGCCGGCGAGTTCAAATACCGGTTTGAGCCGCGGGTCCTGCTCAACCAGCGCGTGGATGGCGCTTTCGAGGTCGGCCTGGGTGTTGAGGTGAAGGGTCATTGCGACTTAAAACCAACATGTCCTGTGAAAGAGATCAATGCCGCCCCCCGTCTTCCGCTTTGCGCCAAGCCCGAACGGCTATCTGCATCTCGGCCACGCTTACTCGGCGTTGCTGAATTTCGACCTAGCGGCTCGGACCGGCGGCCGGTTCCTGCTGCGCATCGAGGATATCGATGCGACCCGCTGCAAGCCGGAATTCGAGCAGGCGATTTATCAGGACCTTGCCTGGCTCGGCATCGCCTGGGAAACCCCGGTGCGCCGGCAGTCCGGACATCTTGCCGACTATCGCAACGGGCTCGAAAGGCTGTTGGCGCAGGATATGGTCTATCCGAGTTTCGAGAGCCGCGCCGAAATCGCGCGCCTGGTCGCACAGCAGGAGGAAGCGGAGCCGTGGCCGCGCGACCCCGACGGGGCGCCGCACTATCCCGGCACGGCGCGACTGCTTTCGCCCCGCACGCGCGGGCGACTGGTTCAATCGGGCAAGCCCTATGCCTTGCGGCTCGATATGGCGGCGGCGTGCGCCCGCGCCGGCGACCTCACCTGGACCGAGCGCGGCGAAGGTCCTGACGGCGAGACCGGCACGGTTGCCGCCCGGCCCGGGGCATGGGGCGACGCCGTCCTCGGGCGCAAGGAGACCCCGACCAGGTATCACCTCGCGGTGGCCATCGACGACGCGCTGCAGGGGGTGACGGAGGTGGTGCGGGGCCGGGATTTGTTCTGGTCGACGAGCGTGCACCGGCTGCTGCAACAGCTGCTTGGACTGCCCCAGCCGGCCTACCGGCATCACCGCCTCCTCCTTGATGAGGCCGGGCGAAAGCTGTCGAAATCGAGCAAGGCCACCGGCTTGCGCGAACTCCGCGCCGGAGGGGTGACGCCGGCCGAAATCCGCCGCCTCGTCGGCCTGGCTGAATAATCCGGCTTTGCCGGCGGTTGACCGCACCTTGAAAAACGCGCTTCGGCGTGACTCCGCAAGCCCAGCCATGGCATGGTGGGGCTGGCTAGGGTCGGGGGAATCATGGCGTTGAAATCGCGCCCACGGCGCACCTTGCGGCGGTCGAAAAAAGGTCCGTCAAAGAAACGCGCTGCACATGTCGCCGCCGGCAAGGCGAGCAAGCCCTCCGCCAAGACAGCCGCACCCGGCATCGTCGAGACGGCGCTGGCGACGTTTGCGCACGAGGTCCGCACCCCGTTGACCGGGATTCTTGCCATCAGCGATCTGCTGGCGACGTCCGACCTCGACGAGCGCGAACGGCGCTGGGTCGATACCATCAAGGCCGGCGCCGAACATCTCGCCAGCCTGGCGAC
>JBAVEE010000698.1:0-3006 GCA_049587575.1 Bradyrhizobium sp. | reverse complement strand
GCCAAGCGTCATCGCCTTCAAGCGTTGCAGATCGGTCTTCAGCCGCCAGGGTATGGCGCCGCCCGCGCCGATCACGCCGTTATCGGCGACGGCCACGATGAGGACGATTTCCATCAACGCTTTCCTTCCGCCAGCGCCATCAGCGCCGGACCGCCGACCCGGCACACGGTCCACTCGTCCATCAACACCGCGCCGAGCGATTTGTAGAATTCGATCGAGGGGGTGTTCCAGTCCAGCACCGCCCATTGCAACCGCGACCAGCCGTTCGCCACGCACTCCCTTGCGAGGTGCGACAGCAGCGCTTTGCCGATGCCCTTGCCGCGCTGCGCGGGGCGCACGAACAAATCCTCCAGATAGATCCCGGAACGGCCGCTGAAGGTCGAAAAATTGACGAACCAGACCGCGAAGCCGGCCACTTCGCCATTCCATTCCGCGATATCGCAGAACAGCCGCGGATTGCTGCCGAACAATGCCTGGCCAATGCCAGCCTCGGTGGCTTCGACCTCGTGCGAGAGCTTCTCGTATTCGGCGAGTTCGCGGACCAGCGACAGTACCAGCCCCGCTTCATCGGGACGCGCGCGACGGATGATCGGCGGCATTCAATCGCTCACACCGCGACCTCGGCCCTGATATGCGGGTGCGGGTCGTAGCCCTCGAGCACGAAATCCTCGTAGCGGAACGCGAAGATATCCTTCACCTCGGGATTGATCTTCATCGTCGGCAGCGGCCGCGTCGGGCGCGTCAGCTGCAGGCGCGCCTGCTCGAGATGGTTCGAATAAAGATGCACGTCGCCGAAGGAGTGAATGAAGTCGCCGGCCTTCAGGCCCGTCACCTGCGCGACCATCATGGTCAGCAACGCATAGGAGGCGATGTTGAACGGCACGCCGAGAAACACGTCCGCCGAGCGCTGATAGAGCTGGCAGGACAATTTGCCGCCCGCGACGTAGAACTGGAACAGGCAGTGACAGGGCGGCAGCGCCATCTTGTCGACATCGGCCGGATTCCACGCGCTCACGATCAGGCGCCGCGAATCCGGATTGCGCCGGATCATGTCGATGACATTGGAAATCTGGTCGAGCTTCCGTCCATCCGGCGCCGGCCAGGAGCGCCACTGCGAGCCGTAGACCGGGCCCAGATCGCCGTTGGCGTCAGCCCATTCGTCCCAGATCGTAACGCCGTGATCCCGCAGGTATTTGACGTTGGTGTCGCCTTTGAGGAACCACAGCAATTCGTAAATGATCGCTTTCAGCGGCAGCTTCTTGGTGGTCAGCATCGGAAATCCGGCCGCGAGATTGAAGCGCATCTGGTGGCCGAAGATTGACAATGTCCCGGTACCGGTGCGGTCGCCCTTTTCCGCGCCGTCACTTAATATCCGTTCGAGCAGGTCGTGATACTGATTCATGACGTTGCGTCAGGCGCCCCCAAGGGGTGGTCAAGGGATGTTGTAGAAGGCGAGTTTTAGCGGCCGGCCCGGCCACCCGACAGGCGATTCGGCCGGACGCAGCGATTATACCCGGAAAAATGAGCATCCGGCCGGGCCACGGCAAGAGCCGGCCCGGCAACGGCAAGGGTGGAATGGGCCTGATCCCCTGGCAAGCCAGCGGTTTTCACCCGATAAGGCCGGCAAAACCGAGACATCCCCCGGCAAGCAGCATCCAGAGCGGATTGAGCCGCGTCACCGAAGCCAGCACCGCGGCGCCGGCGGTGACAAGCGCGGCGGCCAGGGTCCGGTCCGAGGTCCGCGCCAGAACGAAGCCGCTGGCGCCCATCAATCCGATCGAAAGCGGAACAAGCGCCGCCTGGACGATGGCGGGCCAGCGCGCATGGCTCGACCGCGTGAGAAAGCGGCTCACATAGAAGGCCAGCACCGCGGTCGGAACGCACATCGAAAGCGTGGCGACCAGCGCGCCGGCAACGCCTGCGACGGAATAGCCGATCAGGGTGACGATCAGGACGTTCGGCCCCGGCGACAACTGCGAGATCGCGTACACATCGGCGAACTGCGTGTCGGTCAGCCAGTGCCGAACGTCGACCGCGACCCGGTGCATCTCCGGAATGGCGGAATTCGCGCCGCCGACCGCAAACAGCGACATCAGGGCAAAGGTCGATGCCAGCGCGACAAGCGGATTGCCGTCTGAACTCACGCCGCGCTCCTGCGCCGCATGGCGAAGGTGATGGCGATGCTGATCGGGATCGCCACCAGCAGCACCGCCGCCAGCGGCAGCCGCAATAACCCGATCGCCACAAACACCGCGGCCAGGACCACAAGGCCGACCCAATCGCGCCGCTTGATCAGCGGCATCATCATCCGGAAAACGACCGCGATCAGCAGCCCGACGGCCGCGCAGGACACTCCGGCCAGGATGCGGCGCAACGCGTCGATCTCACCGTAGCGCTGATACAGCGCCGCCAGCACCGTCACGATCACGAGGGGAGGACCGACCAGTCCGGCAAACGCCGCGATCCCGCCCGCGATGCCGCGAAAGCGCGATCCGAACACAAAGGTGAGGTTGACGATGTTGGGGCCGGGCAAAAAATGACACAGCGCGAAGGTTTCGTTGAATTCGTCCGCGGTCATCCACTTGTGCTGATCGACGATGCCGCGCCGCGCCCAGACCAGCACGCCGCCGAAGCCCGCGAGCGACATTTTGGCGAACGCCGCGAACAGAGCGATCAGGCTGGGCGGAGCTGACAACGGGGGGTTCGGCGCCGGAACGGCAGCCGGCGGCGAATCCGGAGGCATGTTTGAAAATCTAGAACGGCCGCCGCGCCAGCGCCAACCGGTATTCCGGGTATTCCACTCCTTGGTGGCCGGTTCCGCACCGGATGGACCGGGCGGGCCCTGTTTTTCTCAACCTTTGCCCCCTATATTGAGCCTGCCGGTTCGCCGGCTATGGAAATAAATTGCCGTCGCAATAAACCATTCGGACCCGGGGGCAGTACCCGGCGCCTCCACCCAAGCCCGCGCGCGCGAACGCGCGGGCTTCGGCGGGGGCGAAACAGGAT
>JBAVEE010000697.1:0-2834 GCA_049587575.1 Bradyrhizobium sp. | reverse complement strand
GCGGTCGGGCGGCGGCGCCGGCGGCATGAAACGCTGGGGAATGAACGCGTTCGGATCGCGCCAGAGTTTTTCATGCCGGTGCAGCAGCCACGGCGCGATCAGGATCACGTCGTTCTTCCGGACCGGCAGGCCCGCGACCGTATCGGGCGCTGCAGCCGCGCGTGCGATCAGAAACGCCGGCGGGTACAGCCGCAGGGTTTCGTCGACCACCGCGCGGGTGAATTTCAGCCGATCCAGGTCGAGCGCGCCGTTCGCCATTGCAGGCTGCGCCTCGGCGGCCAGCCGGTCCTGGGTCGCGGGATCGAGCGCGAGCAGGTACAGCGACCAGAACAGCGCGGTGGCGGTGGTCTCGTGACCGGCGAGAATCATGGTCGCGACCTGATCGCCGAGCTGTTCGTCGGTGAAGGCTTCGCCGGTTTCGGGGTCGCGTGCGGCGTCCATCAGATCGAACAGATCGCGGGCCGGCGCGCCGTCCTTCTTGCCGGCGGCGCGGCGCTCCGCCATCAGCATGCCGACGAAATGCGTCCATCGCTTGCGGAAACGCGCGCGGGACAGATCCTGCGGGCTCGGCCAGCCTAGCGGCAGCACCATATCGAGCAGATGCGGCTGCGCCAGCCGCCCGGCATATTCCATCACGAAGTCGCGCAGCGTCGGGCCATGACGGTCCATCCCGAACGAGAACATGGTGCGTCCGGCAATCTCCCGCGTCATCCGCTGCATCGTCTCGCGCAGATCGACCGGCGCGCCGCTTGCGGCTTGCAGCTTCGCAATCGTTTCATCCGTCACCGCGACCATATGCGGAATGAGCCCCTCCACCGCCCGCGGGGTGAAGGCGGGCGCCAGCGTTCGCCGCTGGTGCTTCCAGGCCCGGCCCTCGGCGATCAGCAGGCCCTCGCCCAGCATCGGACGCAGCACCCGGATGCCGGCGGGCGTCCGCGTGTAGTTCTCGTAATTGTCGACCAGCACATGCCGGATCGCATCCGGCGTGTTGAGAATGAAGCTGGAACGCCAGAAGAAGCGACCCTTGATGACGTCGTCTTCGTAGGCGCGCTGACCCCAGGTTCCGATCGCGTTCTCGCGCATCGCCGCCAGCCGCCCCAGCGCGGTCATGGATTCGGGCGCGTACGGCGGACGAGGGGGAACCAGCGGCTGATACGTGGCCGGGATGTCCCAGGCTTCGGCTATGCTCACGTGTGTCCTCGCAAAATCTATCACGGGATCGGTGTCACCCAATCATATCAGCTCGGCAATCCGGGCGCCATGAAGGCGCGCTGGAACCCGCCGGCGGCCCGAACCGGGGCCGGGATCGGCGCATTTGCGGCGCCTATCCGATTTCGCCATTTTGCCGAGGGGGATGCCGCCGACCGCGGCCCAGCCACTGGACAGCCAATGACTTTCACAGGCATCACTGCAAATACCCCCGGGAATCAAGCCGGCTACGACCGGGATCAACGGAACAGGCCATGACCCGACCGCCGAAACGCTCGATGTTGTCCGCCGACGGCCTCGCCGCTCCGCTGCGGCATGCCACGTTCCGGCGGATCTGGCTGGCGAGCCTGCTCTCCAATCTCGGCCTGTTGATTCAGGCGGTCGGCGCGGCCTGGGCCATGACCCAGATGACGTCGTCCGCCGACAAGGTCGCGCTGGTACAGACCGCGCTGATGCTGCCGGTGATGCTGATCTCGATGCCGGCCGGCGCCATCGCCGACATGTACGACCGGCGCATCGTGGCGCTGATCTCGCTGTCGATCTCGCTGTCGGGCGCCACCGCCCTGACCGTGCTGGCGTGGCTTGGTCTGGTTACGCCACAGATCCTGCTGGCGTTTTGTTTCGTCGTCGGCAGCGGCATGGCGCTGTTCGGCCCCGCCTGGCAATCCTCGGTCAGCGAGCAGGTGCCGGCGGAAACGCTGCCCTCCGCGGTCGCGCTGACCGGCATCAGCTACAACATCGCGCGAAGTTTCGGCCCCGCGATCGGCGGCATCGTCGTCGCCACCGCCGGCGCGGTCGCGGCCTTCGCCGCCAATGCCGTGCTCTATATTCCGTTGCTGGTCGTGCTGTTCCTCTGGCGCCGCACCAACGAACCGTCGCGGCTGCCGCGCGAGCGTCTCAGCCGCGCCATCGTCTCGGGCGTGCGCTACATCGCCAACTCGCCCTCGATCCGGATCGTGCTGGTGCGCACCCTGGCGACCGGCCTGATCGGCGGTTCGGTATCGGCGCTGATGCCGCTCGTCGCCCGCGACCTCCTGCACAGCGGCGCGCAGACCTATGGCATCATGCTCGGCGCCTTCGGCATGGGCGCGGTGATCGGCGCGCTCAACATTGCCGAGGTGCGCAAACGCATGAGCGGCGAAGCCGCGATCCGCGCCTGTGCGCTGTCGATGGGAGGCGCCATCGCGGCGGTCGCGCTGAGTCGCGAGCCGGTATTGACGGCGGCGGCGCTGGTCGTTGCGGGCGCAGTGTGGATGCTGGCGGTCGCCCTGTTCAACATCGGCGTCCAGCTCTCGGCGCCGCGCTGGGTGGCGGGCCGCTCGCTGGCGGCGTTTCAGGCGTCGATTGCCGGCGGCATCGCGATCGGAAGCTGGGGCTGGGGCCGTCTGACCGACGCGGCCGGCGTGCAGACCGCGCTGCTGGTTTCCGCCGCCCTGATGCTGGCCTCGCCGCTGCTCGGCCTGTGGCTGCAGATGCCGCGGATCGGCGCGCGCAACGAGGACGCCGAAGTGCTCGCCGATCCCGAGGTGCAGCTGTCGCTGACCGCGCGCAGCGGACCGCTGGTGGTCGAGATCGAATATCGCGTCGCACAGGACCATGCCCGCGCCTTCCACAATGTCATGCAG
>JBAVEE010000696.1:0-16489 GCA_049587575.1 Bradyrhizobium sp. | reverse complement strand
GCCGTCGGCGCCCTGCAACTGAACGATCTGCGACAATTTGCATTCAAACGACACCGGGCTTTCCGCAACCCGGGGTACGCCAACAAGCCTGCAAGGAGCCTCCGTCAGCCCCGCGATCGCAAATTCGCTGACATCGTGGGCGACATGCGCGGCGGTCAGGTTCATCTGCTTCGCCAGATCCCTGGTCGCGAGATTCCAGACGAATTCCCCGGTCTCCTCGATATTGCCGACGCTATCCTTCCAGGAGGTCGATGAAAACCCGATGATCGGAGGCGTGTAGCAGAACCCGTTGAAGAAGCTGTAGGGCGCGAGATTGACGTTGCCGCTGGCATCGCGCGACGAGATCCAGCCGATCGGACGCGGGGCAATGATGGCATTGAACGGGTCGTGCCTGAGGCCGTGGCCGTTGCGCGGCTCGTAATAATGCAGGTCTTTCGGGCTTGGTGCGTCCACGTTGGTATCTTCCTACGGTTTAACCGTCATTGCCTGCGACAAACGCGAAGCGTTTGCGCAAGGGAGTGAAGCGACGAAGCAATCCATATCGCGTTATGAGGTCCCATGGATTGCTTCGCTCCGCTCGCAATGACGAGATGGTTTCGACTTCCTCAAGGTTTTGCCAGATTGCCGCGCGGCGCCAGCCCGGCGAGAATGAAATCGATCATCTGGTCGATCGACGGGCCCGGCTTGTTCATGGATTGCGCAATCATCTGGGGATGGAAGAAGCGAACCATCGCGGTGCAGGTACACAACGCCGCTACCGCCACGTCGCTCTTCTCGAATTCGCCTGACGCCATCCCTTGGCCGATCACCGCGCCGATGCTCTCGGTGATGCGCTGGATGTGGGCCACGCAGACCTCCCAGCTTTCCTCCATCGCGATCTCGACCATCTCGTGGAGCTTGGAATCGCCGACATAGCGCTCGGAGTTCATGCGATGAACGGTGGTCAACAGTTCGCGCAGGCGGAGCGCCGCCGGACCGGGCGTGTCGGCAACCCGTTGCGCCTCGATCTCGACCTCACCCATCAGGCCGCGTGCGACGCCCTCATGGATCGCCTTTTTGGAATCGAAAAAGCGATAGACGTTGGCCGGGCTCATGCGCAGCATTTTGGCGATGTCGGCGACGGTGGTCTTCTGGTAGCCGATTTCGCGAAACAAACGCTCCGCCACCACGAGAATACGTTCCCGCGTGTCCGGCTCGATATGTTCCGAAATCAGCGTCATTCCATTGCTCGATTCAGTGGCCACAATCTTCAATTATTCCGCCGCTGCAGCAAGCGGAAATGCAGGTTGGGCCTCGTCCTGATGTTGCGGCGCAAGACCAAGATGTTCGCGCGGGCCGCTTTCTTCAAGGCTGTTGCGGAACCAGAGCGCGTAGAGGCCCGGCAGGTACAACAAGGTGAGGAAAGTTGCAACAAACAGGCCGCCCATGATGGTGATCGCCATCGGCCCCCAAAACGCCGAGCGCGACAGCGGAATCATCGCCAGAATGGCGGCGAGCGCCGTCAGCACCACCGGGCGGGCCCGCCGAACGGTGGCTTCCACGATGGCTTCCCGGCGCGGCAGGCCGTGGGCGACGTCGGTCTCGATCTGGTCGACCAGAATCACCGCATTGCGCATGATCATGCCGGCCAGCGCAATCAGCCCGAGCAGCGCCACGAAGCCGAACGGCTGGTTGGCGACGTTCAGCCCCAGTGAGGCGCCGACAATGCCGAGCGGCGCCGTGAGGAACACCAGCACTAGCCGCGAGAAGCTTTGCAGCTGGATCATCAGCAAGGTCAGCATCACGATCACCATCACCGGAAACAGCACGAAGATCGAGGCATTGCCCTTGGCGGATTCCTCGAACGCGCCGCCCGGCTCGATCCGGTAGGCCGGCGGCAGGCTGTCGCGGATCTCCTGCAGCCTGGGCCAGATCTGGTTGGTCACGTCAGGAGCCTGGACGCCGTCGACGACGTCGCCACGCACCGTGATCGCCATGTCGCGGTTGCGCCGCCAGATGATCGGCTCCTCGTGGGCGTATTCGATTCTGGCGATCTGCTGCAGCGGCACCGCCACCCCGTTGCGCGATGTCACGGTGAGATCGCCGACATGGCCGAGGTCGAGCCGTTCCGACGGCACCGCGCGCGCCACCACGTCGACCTTCTCGACGCCATCGCGCACCGTCGTCACCGGCGCGCCGGAAATCAGCATGCTCAGTGCCTGCGAGACGTCCTGCGGAGTGAGGCCGAGCGCACGGGCGCGGTCCTGATCGACCACGAGCTTCAGGTAGGGCGACTGCTCGTTCCAGTCGAGCTGCGGATCCTTTATGTTTTCGTTCTGCTTGACGACGTCACGTACCTTGTAGGCGATGTCGCGGACGGTCTGGATGTCGGGACCGACCACTCGGAACTGGACGGGAAAGCCGACCGGCGGCCCGAAATTGAAGCGATCGACGCGCACGCGCGCTTCCGTCAATGCCCCGTCATCGACCGCCTTTTCGATGCGCGCCTTGATCCGCTCGCGCGCCTCGACGTTCTTCGCAACGATCACGATCTCGGCAAAAGCCTCGTTCGGCAGCTGCGGGTTGAGCCCGAGCCAGAAGCGCGGCGAACCCTGGCCAACATAGGACGTGTAGGTCGAGATGTCCTGGTCATCCCTGAGCAGCGCTTCCGCCTTCTTCACGGACTTTTCGGTGACATTGAACGCGGTGCCCTCGGGCAGCCGCAGCTGCAGGAACAATTCAGGCCGCTCCGACAGCGGGAAGAACTGCTGCTGGACGTGGCCGAAAGCCACAATCGAGAGCGCGAATACCCCGACCGTCGCCAGCACCACCTTGACGCGGTGCTCGACGCACCATTGAATCATGCTGCGCAGAATCCGGTACACGCGGGTTTCGTACACCGCATGCGGATCGTGGTTGTGGCTGACCGTGATGTTCGGCAACAGCATGACGCCGATATAAGGCGTAAAGATCACCGCCACGAACCACGACGCGACCAGCGCGATCGCCACGATCCAGAAGATGCCGCCGGCATATTCGCCGACCGCGGAATTGGCAAAGCCGATCGGCAGGAAGCCGGCCGCCGTGACCAGCGTTCCCGTCAGCATCGGAAACGCGGTGGATTCCCAGGCAAAGGACGCCGCGCGGACGCGGTCCCAGCCCTGCTCCATCTTCACCACCATCATCTCGACCGCGATAATGGCGTCGTCGACCAACAGACCGAGCGCGATGATCAGGGCGCCGAGCGTGATCCGGTGCAGATCGAGCGACATCGCATTCATGACGATAAAGACGATCGCCAGCACCAGCGGCACCGACAACGCCACCACGATGCCGGTGCGCCAGCCCAAGGCCACGAAAGAGACGAACAGCACGATCGCGAGCGCCTCAATGAAGGAGTGCACGAATTCAGAGACCGCGTGCTCGACGACCTCCGGCTGGTCGGCGATGCGGTCGACATTGATGCCCTGCGGCACCGCCTTGATGAATTCCGCGGTGGCAGCGGCAACATCCTTGCCGAGTTCCAGAATGTTGGCGCCCTTGGCCGTGACCACGCCGATACCGATGGCGGGCTTGCCTTCCTGGCGCACCACGAAGCTCGGCGGATCGACGAAGCCGTGGCTGACGGTGGCGATATCCCCCAGGCGAAACACCCGGCCATTGCTCTCGACCGGCGTTTCCGCCACCGCCTTGACGCCGTCGAGCGCGCCGGTGACGCGCAGCGGCACCCGTTGCGACGAGGTTTCGACCGTGCCGGCCGGCACGACATTGTTCTGCTTGGCGAGCGAATCAAACAGCGCCTGCGGCGTAATGCCGAGCGTCGCGAGCTTGGCATGCGAAAACTCGACGAAGATTTTCTCGTCCTGGGTGCCGTAGAGATCGACTTTTGTCACTCCCGGTACCTTCAACAGCCGCTGGCGCATGCCTTCGGCGGCCTTTTTCAACTGCGCATAGTCGGCGCCGTCGCTGGTCATCATATAGAGGATCGAGTCGACGTCAGAGAATTCGTCGTTGACGACGGGGCCGAGCAGGCCCGCCGGCAGCTGGCCCTGCACGTCGACCAGCTTCTTGCGCAACATATAGAACAGATACGGCACCTCCCCGGGCGGCGTCGAATCCTTGAACGTGACCTGCATCGCCGTGAACGACGGCTTCGAATAGGTCTGCACCTTTTCGAAATAGGGTAGCTCCTGCAGCTTTTTCTCGATGGGGTCGGCGACCTGCGCCTGCATCTCGGCGGCCGTGGCCCCCGGCCAGATCGCCGAAACGTTCACCACCTTGACCGTGAAGAACGGATCTTCGGCGCGGCCGAGCCGCTGGTAGGAGAAAAACCCGGCGGCGCTGAGCGCAATCACCAAGAACAGAATAAGCGCGGGATGACTGACCGCCCAGGCCGAAAGATTGAAGCGCTTCATCGCCCCCTCCCGCCTAGAACGACAGCGACGACACGACCCTGACCTTCTGGGTCGGATCGAGTTTCTGCACGCCAAGCACGACGATCTTCGCGCCCTCATCGACGCCGCCCGAGATGACGACGCTGTTGGTCTCGTAGGATTTGACCACAACCGGCTTCAGCGCCACTTCGCCCTTGTCGTCAACGGTATAGAGCGAGGGATCGCCGCCCTGGCTGTACAGCGAGGACAGAGGCAGCCGCGCCACACGCTCGGTCTGGGGATCGGCCAGCGTCAGCGTCGCGGTCATGCCGAGCGAGACGTTCTCGCCGGCGTCCGGCAGCGAAAACTTGGCCAGATAGGTTCGCGTCGCGGGATCGGCCGAGGGCGCGACCTCACGCAGCTTCGCGGCATATGTCTTGTTCGGCTCGGACCACAGCGTCACGGTAGCCACACCCTCCTTGGCGCGTCCGACCAGGGTCTCCGGGATGGCGACGACGGCTTCCTTCTCGGCAAAGCGCGCGACGCGAATGGCGGTCTGCCCGGAGGCCACGACCTGTCCGGCATCGATCAAGGTCGCCGTGACGACGCCGCGGGTATCGGCGACGAGGGTCGCGTAAGACAGGGAGTTGTTGGTGAGTTCGACCGAGCGCTCGGCGCGATTGAGCCGCGCCCGCGCCTCGTCGGCGGCGGCCTTGGCCTGATCCAGTTGCGCGTCGGTGGCCCAGCCCTTGGCGCGCAAATCCTTGGCGCGCTGCTCCGCGGCACCCGCCTGGGCCAGCACGCCGGTGGCGGCGCGGAACTCAGCCTCGGCCTGCTCGGTCTGCAGCTTCAAATCGACTTCATCAAGGGTGGCGAGCGGCTGGCCGACATCGACGGTCTGGCCGACTTCGACCAGACGGCGGGCGACCTTGCCGGGCACCCGGAAACCCATGTCGGTCTCGATCCGGGGCTTGATCGTGCCGACGAAACTGCGCTCGGGGGATTCCGCCTCATAATGCACCGTGGCGACCAGAACCGGCCGGGACGGGGCGGGTTTCTCAGCGACCTTGTCGTTGCAGCCGGCCAGCGCGATCGCGATCAGCGCCAGCGATAAGCCGGCTAACAGCCTGGAATAGCTTGATAAAATGGAACGAGCCAACATTGGAAACCCCTTCGGCCTAGCCTCTGGGGAATGTTGATTATTGACTGATGAATGTCAACAATCATCATCAATCATGATTTCGTGAAAGTTAAGCGAGCCGGCACTTCACCTATCCGTTCCGGCGAATTCCATCCTGGTCTCGTGACCGCCGAGCAAAACCAAAAGTCCGCCGACCAGCGGCAGCACCGCCAGCACCAGCAGGCCGGTGGAGGTCGAGCCGGTTGTTTCCTTGACCCAGCCGATCAGATACGGCCCGCCGAAGCCCGCGAGATTGCCGATCGAATTGATCAGCGCGATCGCGCCGGCCGCCGCCGACCCGGAGAGCCACGCGGTCGGCAAGGTCCAGAACACCGCGAAGGTGCAGAAGATGCCGATCGCGGCCACGATCAGCGCGACCATGGTGACATAAGGATTATCCATGTAACCGCAGACGCCGAGCGCCACCGCGGTCAACAGCAGCGGAAGGCCGACATGCATCACACGTTCGCGCGTCGCATCCGAATGCCGCGCCCACAGGATCATGGCAACGGTGCCGAACAGATAGGGCACCGCAGTGACGAAACCGGTCTGCGCGTTGGAAAAGCCGAATGCCTTGACGATCTGCGGCAGCCAGAACCCCATGCCATAGAGCGCGCCGACAAATCCGAAATAGATCAGGCTCAGCGTGATCACCCGGGGTGACGACAATGCCTGCCCCAGCGTGAGATGGTGCGCGGCCCGCTTGGCGGCGGCCTCGCTTTCCAGTTTTGCCGAGAGCCAGGCCTTCTGCGCCGATGTCAGCCAATCGGCCTTTGCCGGCCGGTCGGTGAGATAGAACCAGCTGACAAGGCCGAGCAGCACGGCGGGAACGCCCTCGATGACGAAAAGCCATTGCCAGCCTTTCAGGCCCATCGCGCCATCGAGCCCGAGCAAGAGGCCCGAGATCGGCGCACCGATCACGGAGGACATCGGAACGGCGATGGCGAAGGCGGCGAGAAAGCGCGCGCGATATTCCGCAGGGTACCAGTAGGTCAGATAGAGAATGATGCCCGGGAAGAATCCGGCTTCGGCGACGCCAAGCAGAAAGCGCAGGGCATAAAAGCTCCAGACGCCCGACACCAGCGCCATCAGGGCGGAGATGATGCCCCAGGTCACCATGATCCGCGCGATCCAGCGGCTGGCGCCGAATTTTTCCAGCGCCAGATTGCTCGGCACCTCGAAAATGAAATAGCCGATGAAGAAGATGCCGGCGCCCCAGGCGAAGACGATCGGGGAAAATTTCAGCTCGGCATTCATGGTCAGCGCGGCGAAGCCGAGATTGACGCGGTCGAGATAGGAAAAGAAATACGCCAGCACCAGAAACGGAATCAGGCGCCACGAGATCGCGCGGATCGTCGAGCTCTCGAGCTCGCTCCTGGCGGAGTTGGAAGCGGCGACGATGGCGGCGGACATAAGTGTTCTCCCCGAAGCATTCTCGTGTGGTGGCAATCGAGCGGGGGTTTTGAGCATCGCCCGCGAGGAGTCAATGGATTTGCGGTAAAAGCGCATTCGCGGGGCGTGGACCTCGATGCGCGGGACGCGGTCGTTCGTCCTGCGGCGGAAACTCACTCCGCGAGCTGAAACCGCTCGAAGCGGTGCAGTTCCTCCTCGATCCGGCGCTTGAGATCCTTCCGCGCGCTCCTCGGCGCGCCGGCGCCGACCCAGTTCCATTTCTGCAGCAGCAATTTCCGGTTTTGGCGATCGGTCTTGAGATCCAGCGCGGCGACGATGTCGTCACCGACAAGAACCGGCAGCGCGAAATAGCCGAAGCGCCGCTTTTCCTTCGGGATGTAGGCCTCGAAGCGATGTTCGTAGTCGAAGAAGAGCTGCGTCCGCTTGCGCTGGATCATCAGCGGATCGAACGGCGACAGGATGTGCACGAGTTCGCAAACCCGATTGCCGGCGGTCTCCAGCGTCTCCGGCAGCGCCCAATGCTCCTGCCTGCCCGCGCCTTCGAGTGTGACCGGCACCAGCTCGTTGCGCCGGACCCTGGCCTCGATCAGGCGCCGGACCGGAGGCTTGTTCGGCGCGTCGAGATGACAGACCGAATCCAGACTCACGAGCCCTTGCGCGCGCAGAGCGCGGTCGAGCAGATAGCCCGTGATTTCACGTTGCGAGGCGGGTTTCGGCGGCCTGTCCCAGCCGAAATGCCGCGCCGTCAGCTCGTAGGTCTTGAGCATGCCGTTGCGCTCGGAGATCGTAACCGCGCCGGTGTAGAACGCCAGCTGCAGCGCCCGTTTCGATGGCTTGCGGCTGGCCCAGGCATGTACCTTCTCCACCAGCACATCGTCGTCGATATCGCGGATCGTCAACGCCCCGTCGCGCCGGATCAATTTCATGACCTTGCGCAGGTCCGCAGGGCTAACCGACGAAAGCCATTTGTGGCCCTCGCGCCGGTGGCGTCTCATGGCGGGAATGAAGAAGCGAAAATCGCGCGCCGGCACGTAGGACAGCGCATGGGTCCAGTATTCGAACACGCTTTTGTCGACGCTCTGGGCCTGACGCAGGTCTGCGCGCCGATACTCGGGAATCCGGTTCCAGAGAATATGGTGGTGGCAGCGCTCGATCACATGGATGGTGTCGATCTGGACATAACCGAGGTGTTCGACGGCTGCAGCCGTTGCCGACGGCCGGCCCCCGAACGGCGTCTCTGTGTCGAGCCGCTGGGCACGCAGCCAGATATGCCTGGCCGCGGCCTTGGTCAGGGAAAAGGATTTGTCGGCGCCGGACATCGCGCGGCAATGTAGCCGGATTCGCGCGTTTCAGGCGACGAAATCGCCGAACCTTCACCGCTTCGGCTGCTGCCCGATGCTCCCCATCGCGACCTCCGCATCACACGTCGCCTTGCCGCATTCGGACGCCTTGCACCGGCAAACGCTGCCTGTCAGGCGGTCGGTCAGCCATACATTGTCATCGGCGCCACTCTCCATGCCCACGAACCGCGTGCTCACCGCCGTAACCGGCGTGGACAGCAAGATAGCGCTGGCGACAGCGGCAGAGCCGATCAACCGAGGCTCCAAAGTGCCCCGACGCGACCAGGCGATGCCCCGGATGCTCGTTATCGGGCCTTCCACTGCTACGTCGCGATCGGCGTCGGCATTGTGAGGAACGATCGGGTCACGTGCCAGAACAATTGGCGGTTGGTGGCCAGCGTAACCGAATGCGCAGTGCCCGGAAGGATAATGAACTGCCGGTCACCGTTCGGCAGCAGGTTAAAGAACTGCTCAAGATCGGCGACGGTGGCGATGCCGTCATACTCGCCGCGTACCAGCATTACCGGCGACAACACCTTGTGGGGGTCGACCACCGGCAGATTGGCCACCATGTCGAGATAGGTCCCGGTCGGAATCTGGTCGCCGAATTGCATTTCCACATCGGCCAGCGCATCGACCGCGGCCTGTTCGCTGGTGCCCGGCTTGTCGCGGGTGGCGATCGAACGAATCATGTCGCGGTCGCGCTTGCGCATGTTGTGGGTGCGGTAATAGTCGGCCTTCTCTGCGCGCTTGGTCAGGGTCGGCGACCCCTCGCCCTTGTAGGTGAACGCGGCGAGCACCAGCCGGTCGGCGCGCTCGGGCGCCGCCATGGCATAGGCACCGGCGCGCAACGCGCCCGAGGACTCGCCGAGGAAATGATATTTCTGCCGGCCGGTTTCGCGGGCGACGACTTCAACCGCCGCCTTGAGATCCTCAACCCCGCTCTTGATGTCGGAATTGCCGGAGGTACGCCCGGACTTGCCGTAATTCTCGTGGTCCATCGTCCAGCAGTCGAAGCCATAGCGCGCGAACTCGTTCATGACGGAGTACTCGCCATGTCCGGGGACGTTGAGATCGAACACCCGCGAGGTGACCGACGAACCATGGACGAAGAACAGGACCGGCCGTGACGGCTCGCCGGCCTTGGGCGCGCCGATCCGCTTGCGAAACATCCACAAGGGCACGTCGCCCTTCTTCGTCCAGTATTCGCTGCTCCAGATCTCGCCGCCTTCCGTTGCCGCGTCGGCGTTTTGGGCAGGCAGCGCAGCAGAGATACCTCCGGCAACGAGGCCAAGTCCCGCGCCCTTGATGACGGCGCGCCGCCCCAACGATTGATTGAGTTCTTTCACGATTCCTCTCCGATCACAGGTTCTTAGTCTTGCGGATTTGCTTGCGGCACTGCATCGCAGCGTCAGTTTCGCGCCTGATTGCCTGTTGGAAGCTCCGAGGCTTCAATGTAGCAGACCGCGCACCTACCCGGAAGCCGCCCCGCACCGCTGGGCGGCGGTGCAGGATCGCATGCGAGGCATGCATCGGGACCATTCCAGGAGTTCGGGTTCGACGCCGGGGCGCCGCCCGCAGGACATCGCCTACTTCGTCTCCGCCGGATCGCGGTGTACGGGATCGACCCACAGCACGGTTTGCGGCTTCTCGACCGGCTCGATGTCGAGGTTGATCGCGACCGCCTGGCCGTCGCTGCGCACCAGCACGCATTCCAGGGTTTCGTCCGGGCTGGCGTTGATTTCCTGGTGCGGCACATAGGGTGGAATAAAAATGAAATCGCCGGGATTGGCTTCGGCGGTGAATTGCAGATGCTCGCCCCAGCGCATCCGCGCCTTGCCCTTGACGACGTAGATGATGCTCTCGAGATGACCGTGATGATGCGCCCCGGTCTTGGCGCCGGGCTTGATGGTCACGGTGCCGGCCCACAGTTTCTGCGCGCCGACACGCGCGAAATTGATCGCCGCCTTGCGGTCCATGCCTGCGGTCGAGGGCACGTTGGGATCGAGCTGGTCGCCGGGGATCACGCGGACGCCATCATGCTTCCAGCGCTCCGCGTCGCCGTGATCATGCGAATGATCGGCATGGGAATGATCAGAATGGGTGTGATCGTGAGGGTGCGTCATGACGCCGCTTTCCGGTGAATCTGGCCACGAACGCTACAGAAAACCGCGATCGTAGACCAGACGATAAGGGAACATTTGATCCACCCGGGACTTGTCTTTGGGAAGCTCAACGAACCGGCAAGGAGAATTTTCATGGGCAGTACCGCAGACAAGGTTAAAGGCGCCACCAACGAAGCCATCGGCAAGGCCAAGCAGGGTGTCGGTGAAGCCGTCGGTTCCGACAAATTGCAGGGCGAAGGCGCCGTTCAGGAGATCAAGGGCAAGGGCCAGAAGGCCCTCGGCGACGCCAAGGAAGCCACCAAGGATGCCGTGAACAAGGCAGCCGCCGCCGCGAACAAAAATCTTTGATTCGCACCCATCGAGGGCAAATCGAAAAGACCGGCCCTTTTGGACCGGTCTTTTTTCTTGCGCGAAATTAGCCCTTCTTAGCCCTTCACGTCGAGCAGTTCGACGTCGAACATCAGAGTTGCGTTCGGAGGAATAACGCCGCCGGCGCCGCGGGCGCCGTAGCCAAGCGCGGGCGGGATGATCAATGTGCGCTTGCCGCCGACCTTCATGGTGGCGACGCCTTCGTCCCAGCCGGCGATCACCTTGCGTTGTCCGATCGGAAACTCGAAGGGTTCGTTGCGGTCGACCGAACTGTCGAATTTCTTGCCTTTCTTGCCGTCCTCATAGAGCCAGCCGGTGTAATGCATAACGCAAATCTGGCCGGGCTTCGGCGAAGCGCCGGTGCCGACCTTGCTATCGATAATCTGCAAGCCTGAAGCTGTGGTCATGGTTTTTCCTGCGGTCTGGGCCGCTGCCGTGGTCGTCATACATGTTGGCATGGCAAGAACTGCCATCGCACTCGCTGCCAGCATCGGGATTGCTGCTTGCGGGAAATGTCGCATCCTGGGTACCTTCTTTGCGGATCGCACAGGTGTCTAGCGCAATGCGACCCGCGTTGCCAGCCCGCCAACCCATGCAAATACGCCGTGAAGGAGCTGCCGGGGCGGCTCACCCGTCAGACGATCTGTCACGCCGCCCGGTACACCTGCGCCGTGGCCGGCGCTGCTTCTTCGGTGATGACCGAAAATTTCGCCAGCCGTATTGCGCCAAAATTGGTCGAGATGGCGACGTCGGCGGCGTCACGGCCGCGCGCCATCACGGTGCGCCCGATCCGCGGGTGATTGTGACGCGCGTCAAAGGTGAACCAGCGCCCGTCCAGATAGACCTCGAACCAGGCGCTGAAATCCATCGGCGCCGGATCGACTGGAACGCCGATATCGCCGAGATAACCCGTGCAGTAACGCGCCGGGATATTCATGCAGCGGCAAAGCGTCACCGCCAGATGTGCAAAGTCGCGGCAGACCCCGACGCGCTCCTGGTGGCCTTCCCAGGCCGTACGGTCGGAACGCGCGTGCTGATAGCCGAAACAAATCCGCTGGTGGACATAATCGCAAATCGCCTGCACGCGCTGCCAGCCCGGCGTCACGGCGGAGAACAGCGACCAGGCCAGGCCGGACAGTTTTTCGGTATCGCAATAGCGACTACCCAGGAGATAGATCAGCACCTCATCCGGCAGATCGCCGACCTCGAGCTGCCGCGCGTCGGGCGCAATCGCATCGGGCAACCCGCTGTCAGCGATTAGAAAGTCGTTGCGGATTTCGATCAGGCCGGGGGGCGCCACGATGCGGGTGCAGGCATTACCGAACATATCGAGATAATCGCGCGAGACGATGTCGGGCGAAAACTCGATTCTGTGACTGCTCAGGAGATCGACCACCCGCGCCGGCTCAATGCTGAGCATCAGGACCATCGGGGTTTCCTGGAAGCACTGAAAGGCGATGTCGTAACCGGCGCGAATTTCCACGTTGCATCTCCTGATGACAACAAATTATGGCGAAACAAGCCGCAACTGCGGCGTTCGTTCCCGCCAATGGCTTGCTGCGGATGCGGAAATATAGGGCAGCCCAGGACCGCAAGGACGTGGTCGCGCCTGGTGCACCCTTTGGATGAACAGCGTCATCACGGGGACCGCCGGCGTCGCAACCCAGTCGAACATGCTTCGGTCGAATGCGGGCCCTGGCTGTGCAAGGACGATTGCGACGGTAAAGGCGGCGGGATGTCCCGCCGCCCGCCCCGCATGCGCAGTCCAGTGCCTCTTATGTCGACGCGCCGGCCCGCTGGTCACCTGGCCCTCAAGCTCCGTGGACGTCCTGATGTGGTCGGCGATCATCTGCGACGCAAACGTCTTCTCCGGCGCGTTACCCTTGTCGTGCGCGAGCCTGCTGGCGGCGAACTCGAACATGTCGGAAGTTGCGGCCTCCTTGACGAAGTCGGCAGCAGTGGGCGCGATGTCCAAAGCCGAATTGATACCGGCTTTCTCGCCGACCGACTCCGCCGCTGTCGCGGGTGAGCGCGACCACGCGATAAGAGCCGCTTCAGTTTTTCAAAAAATATGAAGCGACGATCATTCCCCGCACATCGATTGATCGAAAGGCCCGGCGCAAGCCGCTATCAGGGCTGACCCGATCCGCCGGCCGAACCATAGACATGTCCCGTAGCAAAACTCGCGTCCGCGGCAGCGAGCTGAACATAAATCGAACCGAGCTCAGCGGGTTGACCTGCGCGGCCCAGCGGCGTCTGGCCGCCAAACTTTTCAAGCTTCTCCTGGGTGGCTCCGCCGGATACCTGAAGCGGTGTCCAGATTGGGCCGGGTGCGACGGCGTTGACCCGAATTCCCTTCGGCGCGAGTTGCTTCGCCAGCGACTTTACATAGTTCATCGTCGCGGCCTTGGTCTGCGCGTAGTCGTAGAGATCGGGTGATGGATCGTAGGCCTGCTCCGAAGCCGTTCCGATGATGACCGAACCCGGTTTCAGATGCGGCAGCGCCGCCTTGATGATCCAGAACGGCGCATAGATGTTCGTTTTCATCGTGGCATCGAAATCCTCCGTCGTTATGTCGAGGATGGACGCTCGGGTTTGTTGCCGGCCGGCGTTGCTGACCACGATGTCCAGGCCGCCGAGACCCTCAACCGCCCGGCTGACCAAGTCCCGGCAGAATTTCTCATCCTTAAGATCACCGGGAATGGCCAACCCGATCCGTCCCTCGGCCTTGATCAGGTCGATCACTTCTTTCGCGTCGGGCTCTTCGCTCGGAAGGTAATTGATCGCGACATCGGCGCCTTCCCGCGCATAGGCGATCGCGGCCGCGCGGCCCATGCCGGAGTCGCCGCCGGTGATGAGCGCCTTGCGGCCCGCCAATCGGCCCGAGCCCCGGTAACTCGTCTCGCCGTGATCGGGCCGCGGATCCATCCTGCCCGCAAGACCCGGCCACGGCTGCGATTGCCGCTTGTAAGGTGGCTTGGGATATTTGGCGCGTGGGTCTTCAATCTCGGCTTTGCTCATCGGCGGGCTTCCTTAAAGGCTGCTTTGAATGGTCGAAGGAGCGAGCGACACGGCCGCGCCGGCCAGCGCATGAAGGCACGACTGGCAGGGGAACGGGTGTTGTCGTCGGTCATGACACCTCCGCCGCTGGAACAGGAGCGGCGCACGCCCGCGCGCCTCATCGTCCTAACCAGGACGATGAGGCGTTGTTCCGAACCGATCGAAGGTGGAAAGCAGACTGCGAAAAGACTGCCGCCAACGGCGCTGAGGGAACGATGAACGACTTCCCTCTGCGCGAACCTTTTAATATCCGAGCGCGCAACCGTCCTTGCGCGGATCGGAACCGGCGGTCAGCGTCCCCTTGTCCCAGTCGATCCAGATCGCCTGACCGCCGCCGAGCGGCGGCACCACGCTGGTGGTCTGATGTCCGAGCTTCTTCAGGCCCTCGACGACAGCGGCAGGCACGCCGTCCTCGAGCTGATAGACGTTTTCATAATGCAGACCGCGCGGCATATCGATCGCTTCCTGCACGTCGCAGCCGTAATCGAGCATGTTGGTCAGCACATGGACCTGCCCGACCGGCTGGTACTGTCCGCCCATTACGCCGTACGGCATCACCGCGCGGCCGTTCCTGGTTGCGAGGGCGGGAATGATGGTGTGCAGCGGCCGCTTGCCCGGCGCGATGCAGTTGGGATGGCCGGGCTGAATGCGGAAACCGGCGCCGCGATTTTGCAGGAGAACGCCGGTCTTGTTCGAGACGATCGCCGAACCGAACGAATGCGCGATCGAATTGATGAACGAGCAGACGTTGCGATCCTTGTCCACCACCGTGATGTAAATCGTCGAGGGATTCATCGGCGGCGACACTTTCGGCAATTCGAGCACCCGGTCCATGCGGATCTTGGGGGCATATTCGTCGGCAAACTCCTTCAATATCCCGGCCACGTCGACGTCGACAAAGGCGGGATCGCCGATGCGCTGCTCGCGCATCATGTAGGCGACCCGCGCGGCCTCGGCCTCGAGATGAAACCGCTCGACGCTCATCGCCGGGAATTTCGTGAGATCGAAGCGCGACAGGATGTTCAGCATCACCAGCATGGTGATGCCCGGACCGTTCGGCGGGCACTGCCAGACGTCGAGGCCCTTATACATGGTGCCGATCGGCGCCGTCGTTTCGGTGGTGTGGCGAGCGAAGTCGTCGGTCGTGTGCAGGCCGCCGATCCCGCGCAACGTCTCGACCATGTCCTCGGCGATCGCGCCCTTGTAAAACGCATCGCGGCCGCCCTTGGCGATCGCCCGCAGCGTCTGTCCGAGTTCAGGCTGCCTGATGACGTCGCCGGCCACGGCCGGCTTGCCGTGCGGCAGCAGATAGCGCTCGCTGTTGGTGCCCTTTTTCAGTTTTTCGAAGCCGTTCTTCCAGTCAAATGCGATGCGAGGCGCGACGACATAGCCTTCCTCCGCGGCCTTGATCGCGGGTTGCAGCAAGGTATCGAGTCCAAGCTTGCCGTGGTCGCGCAGAATGGTCGCCCAGGCGTCGACCGCGCCAGGGATGCTGACGGCGTGCGCCGAGGTCAGCGGAATCGCGTGCATATTTCGCTCGAGGTACCATTCCGCCGTCGCGGCCATCGGTGCGCGGCCCGAGCCATTATAGGCAACGATCTTGCCCTCGCCCTTAGGCTGGATCAGCGCGAAGCAATCGCCGCCGATCCCGGTGGATTGCGGCTCGATCACACCGAGCAGCGCGCATGCCGCGACCGCGGCGTCCGCGGCCGTGCCGCCGGAACGCAGCACCTCGATCGCCGTCAGCGCCGCCAGCGGATGCGACGTCGCCACCATCGCGTTCTGGGAATGGACCGTCGACCGACCGGCGAGATGGAAATTCCTCATGCCAAATTGCTCACTTTGTCGCTGTTTTCCTGTATTTCCTCGGCCGATAGCCGGCGCGGGCTTACCGGGGTTACTTGGCACATTCATCCGGTGCTGGGCAATGCTCGGGATGCATACCTTGAGAGGATCGTCTGCGAACGTCGGCAGGGACCACGATCCCAGCCTTTCCCCTCCGCTGCCCCCCTGATAAACCACTGACATGCCATACGAGGTCGCCGCCTTCTATCAATTCGCCGCGCTGCCGGATTTCCGCCATCTGCGCGACCCGCTGCGGGCGCTTTGCGCCGCGCTCAAGCTGAGGGGCAGTGTGTTGCTGGCTCATGAAGGCATCAACGGCACGCTCGCGGGGAGCAGCGAAGCCATCGGCGAACTGGTCAACGCGTTGCGCAACGGCGATCTGTTCGGCGGCCGGCTCGACCATCTCGAACTGAAATTCTCGGCGGCCTCGGCGATGCCGTTTCAGCGTCTCAAGATCCGGCTGAAAAAGGAGATTGTTACCCTCGGCGATCGTGAAACCGACCCGACGCGACAGGTCGGCATCTATGTCGATCCCGCCGACTGGAACGATTTGATCGCGGCGCCGGACACGCTTTTGATCGACACCCGCAATGCGTTCGAGGTGGCGATGGGCACATTCGAAGGCGCCGTCGATCCCGGCATCAAGAGCTTTGGACAATTCAAGGATTTTGCCGCCCGCCATCTCGATCCCAGGAAGCATCGGAAAGTCGCGATGTTCTGCACCGGCGGGATCCGCTGCGAAAAGGCCTCCAGCTATCTGCTGTCGCGCGGCTTTACCGAGGTCTATCACCTCAAGGGCGGCAT
>JBAVEE010000695.1:0-1788 GCA_049587575.1 Bradyrhizobium sp. | reverse complement strand
GGTCGAGAGCGACCCCGTTGGCGGCTCGTAGCCGGGAATGATGGTGCAGAGGCTGGCCAGGGCAACGAACAGAAAAAGCGTGCCGAGAAAGCCGATATACTTCTCGGGGTGGCGGAGGCCGACGTCTTCGATTTGCTTCTCGATGCCGGTGACGACGATTTCCAGAAGGCTCTGCCAACGGGAGCGTTCCAGACCCGTGGAAAGCTTGCGCGTGATGAGCTTTGAACCGGCGGTCAACGCGAACATCAGTGCCCACGTGAACACGATTGTCCCGTTCAGTTTGAATAACCCGTATTGCCAGAAGATCATTTCATCGGGACTAAGGCGCATATCTCGCCTCCTGTACGGGGACGCTATGGTTATCTCCGGACGACCGGGTCAGCCACGTCACCCCTAGGCGCGCGATGACGAATCCGACGAGACAAAGCAGCAGCCGCTCCCAATGACCGCCGGAAACAAGGTAGAATCCGGCAAGCGCGATGCTCATCCGCAACAACAGGCTGCCGAAGAACCAAAACGCCGGCTGCTCCGACGAGACAGCCTTGCGCACCGTCCACCAGAGACCGCCGAAGAAGACGGCGCCCAGCAACATGCCCGCCGGCACTGCCAGCGCCGGCAGCAAAACCTCATTCATCGCCATTCTCCCGTTCGTCCCGCATGGCTTTGTCCTCTTTCGCTACCCAGTGCCACGCATTGAAGCAGCCGATCGCAAGCCCGGCCACCAACAGCGCCAGCGTCCAGGCATGCCTTCCAGGATAGTGCCGGTCCAGCCAGAGACCGAGCGCTGCGCCGAGCAGCGTCGGAATTGCCACTGACCAGCCGATCAGTCCCATCATGCCCAAACCGAACCAGACCCCCTGCGCAGAGTGGCGCCGCGCCCTGAGCTTGCGCACCGCCTTCGCACCGACCTCCTCACTGAGCGCCGGCTTCGGTTTCGAGAGCCTGGTTTGGGGCTCGTCAGGCATTGTGGAAAGTCGCCATGCGACGCATGAGATCGCCTTCCATTTTTGCCAATACCGAGCGCACACTTCGCTCCCGTTCGTCCAGGTTGAGAAACTCCCGCTGCACCGCCTCACGCAATTGGCCGAGCTTCGTTCCGCCAATGGCGTTCCGGACGGAAACCAGCACGTCCGAGCCGGCTTTCACCAGCACACCTTCGTCCACGGCCATGTAAGCCTCGCCCTCTGTCTTCGTCTCAAAGATCAGAATTCCCGGTACGAGCGCCGCTACGCAATCCAGCCGGTGCGGCAAGAGTCCAAGCGAGCCCTCATGCGTCTCCACGACAATGCGGGACACGCCGGTCTTTTCGGCAAAGATTTGAAAGGGCAAGAGAACCTTAAGATTCATGAGCGTCGCCGGCATGTTCGGGCGTCGGTTGAGATTTTGCCCCAGGCATAGGATGCGGCTCTGACGTAGCTTTGGCCGCTGGGGTCAGGTCAACTTTGGGTTTTGACTTAGATTCAGCCCTGGACGGGCCGGGCTTCGCTTTCCCCTTGGCTTCATTGATCGCCCCGATCATGTAGAGCGCACTCTCCGGATAGTCCTTGAACTCGTCGCGCAGAATTCGCTCACAGCCGTCCAGTGCGTCCGCCAGGCTGACGAGCTTACCGTCGTGTCCGGTAAACTGCTTGGTCGTAAAAAACGGCTGGGTCAGGAACCGCTCCAGACGGCGGGCGCGAGCGACGACGTTGCGGTCCTCCGGCGAAAGCTGCTCAAGGCCCAGCATGGAAATAATGTCCTTGAGTTGAGCGTATTGCGCGAACGTCCGCCGGATTTCTTGCGCCAAGC
>JBAVEE010000694.1:0-5283 GCA_049587575.1 Bradyrhizobium sp. | reverse complement strand
GTCGGACGTGTCCGGATGCTTGCCGCAGGCGACGAGGCAGGCTGCGGACAGACTGTCGGCGCGTTCGCGTTCGCGGGCCGCAAGTACATCGAAAACGCAACGCACGGGCCGAAAATTTTCGTCGATTCGTTCCGCGAGGGCGCCATAGCGTTGGCCCGCTCTTTGCGCCAGATCAAACGCAATCGCATAAAGCTCGCTAAGGCTTTGCACGGGAACCGGCGGCACTGCGGTCAGAATCGGCTCATGGTGCATTTCGAGTTCCCTTCAACATCAAGTTTGGCTTGATCAGAGTGCCCTCAGTTTGATCCAGCGCAACAAGAATCCTGCTTCTGTGCTATAAGCGGGGTCCGCAATCCAGAACAACGGCGTTCTGCTGCTGTAATTTGGAACTGCGCCTTGCGAAAATCCATCAACTTCCATGTCTTTCTTGTGACTCTGGCCCTTTTCGGCTGGATATCCCTCTTTGGCGAGGCGCGCGCCGCTGGCCGGCTCAACGATTATCTCGGCAAGGCCGAGCCGGCCGAACTGGTGGCCGGCGCTACTCGTTTTGGGCCGCTGCAGGGCGACCCCGCGATTGCGCCCGCATACAAGGATGACCAGCTCCTCGGCTACGTCTACCTGAATTCCGACTTTGCCAACGCCACCGGCTACTCTGGAAAGCCGATCCAGATTCTAGTCGGTATCGATCCGAAGGGCGTGCTGACGGGTCTCAAGCTCGTCGAGCATAAGGAACCCATTGTGCTCGTGGGCATTCCGGTCGCGCGCATTCTGGAAGCGGTCAACAAGTTGATCGGCGCCGACATCGGAAGCGTCGTGCGCGGCACCGCGCCCGCGCCGCAGGTCGATATTGTCAGTGGCGCGACGGTGACCGTGTTGGTGATGGGCGACAGCATCGTCCGCTCCGCGACCAAACTCATCAAGAGCGGCCGGCTCAACAAACAAGGCAATGCGATTGCCAGCGCGGCGCCGCAAGTCACCAAGGCGATTGATCCCGGAAAGAGCGAGATTCGCGACTGGCAGAGCCTCGTCGGTGACGGTTCCGTCCGTCGGTTGCTCCTCACCGTGGACGACGTGAACAAGGCCTTCGAAAAGTCCGGCAATGCGGCGGCTGCCGCGCATCCGGAAGCGGGCGATCCGGCCGATACGTTCATCGACCTGTATGTCGCCGACGTCGCGGTGCCGACCATTGGCCGCAGTCTGCTCGGCGATGACGGCTACAATCGGCTAGTCGGCAGGCTGAAGCCGGGTCAGCAGGCGCTGGTCGTCGCGGGATCGGGCCGGTATTCGTTCAAGGGAGCTGCTTACGTCCGCGGCGGCATCTTCGACCGCATCGAACTGATCCAGGACACCAACAGCGTCCGCTTCCGCGACGTCAACCAAACGCGGTTGGGAAACCTTGAAGCCGAAGGCGCACCTGATTTTCCCGAAATCGACCTGTTCACGGTGCCGCTGGAATTCACGCTTGATCCGACCGAACCGTGGACGCTGCAACTTTTGGTGCAGCGTGTGGTCGGGACACGGGAAAAGGCATGGCTCACCTTCGATCTCGGCTACACGCTTCCGGATGCCTATTTGAAGGTCAAGCCGGCGCCAGCAGCCCGGCAGCAGCCAGCCAAGTCTCCTGCCTCGTCGCCGGCGGCACAGGCGCCGCCAAAACACGACGGCGCGGCATACTTCGCCGCCGAAGACGAGCCGCTATGGATGAAAATCTGGCGTGGCGATATCGTCAAGATCAGCACGGCGGCGGTGGCGCTCGGCGCACTGACCCTGATCTTCTTCTTTCAGAACGCCCTGGTGCGCCGCCCCCTAATCTATACGTGGGTCCGTCGCGGCTATTTGCTGTTCATTCTCGTTTGGCTCGGCTGGTATGCGAATGCCCAGCTTTCGGTGGTCAATGTGCTGACCTTCGCCAATTCGCTGTTGACCGGCTTCAATTGGGAATACTTCCTGTCAGCCCCGCTGATCTTCCTGCTCTGGGCCTCGATCGCCGCAGGACTGCTGTTCTGGGGGCGCGGGCCATTCTGCGGCTGGTTATGCCCGTTCGGCGCGCTGCAGGAACTGCTTAACGACATCGCCGAGGCGGTGAAGATCCCGCAATACAGATTGCCGTGGGGTCTTCATGAGCGACTGTGGCCGATCAAGTACATCATCTTCCTTGGCCTGTTCGGCCTGTCGCTTTACTCGACAGCGTTCGCGGAGCAACTGGCCGAGGTCGAGCCCTTCAAGACCGCGATCGTCCTGAAGTTCGCGCGCGAATGGCCGTACGTCATTTACGCGCTGACGATGCTGTCTGCCGGATTGTTTGTCGAGCGGTTCTACTGCCGCTACGTGTGTCCGCTCGGCGCCGCGCTCGCCATTCCGGGCCGGATCCGGATGTTCGAGTGGTTGCGGCGCTGGCCGGAATGCGGTTCCCCCTGTCAACGCTGCGCCAATGAATGTCCCGTGCAGGCGATTCATCCGGAAGGTCACATCAACGTCAATGAGTGCATCTACTGCATGCATTGCCAGGAGCTCTATTTCGACGACCATCGCTGCCCGCACATGATCCAGGTGCGGCTGAAGCGCGAGAAGCGCGAGGCGCTGTCGTCACCCTCGATGCGCGGTGGCAAGGGCCCGAACACCATCATCACCGCCGGGGGCAAGCCCATTGGTCTGCCGTCTGTCGACGTCACGACTCCACCTGCAACCTGAAAGCCTAGGAGGCTATTATGAGCGACAACGAAAATGGAAAGGGCGTCAGCCGGCGCACCTTGCTCGGAACGACAGCGGTGGCCGCAGGTGTGGGTCTCGCGGGCGGAGCGGCGCTGACGACGGACGGCAACGGTTTCATCGCGGCTGCCGACGCCCAGACCAAGACAGCCGCGCCTGTCGCGCGATCCGCAGTTCAAAAGCATGAAGTGCTTCCGGGCGAACTCGACGAATACTACGTGTTCTTTTCCAGCGGCCAAACCGGTGAAATGCGCATCGTTGGTCTTCCGTCGATGCGCGAATTTATGCGTGTTCCGGTGTTCAACCGCTGCAGCGCCACGGGCTGGGGATTGACCAACGAAAGCCGGAAGGTGCTCACCGAGGGGCTGCTTCCCGAGACCCGCGAATTCCTCAAGACCCGCGGCGGTACCTATGTGAACGGCGATCTGCATCATCCGCATCTCTCCTTCACCGACGGCACCTATGACGGCCGCTACGTCTTCATGAACGACAAGGCCAATACCCGCGTCGCGCGCGTGCGTCTCGACGTCATGAAATGCGACAAGATCATCGAGTTGCCGAACCAGCACTCGGTGCACGGCCTGCGCGTGCAGAAATATCCACGCACCGGCTATGTGTTCGCCAATGGCGAGGATGGCGTCCCGCTGCCGAACGACGGCAAGACTCTCGACAGGAAGGACTACCACGCGATCTTCAGCGCGATCGATGGCGACACCATGAAGGTCGCCTGGCAGGTGATCGTCGACGGCAACCTCGACAACGTCGATGCCGATTACCAGGGCAACTACGCTTTCTCGACCTGTTACAATTCCGAAGAAGGCGTCAACCTGGCCGAGATGACGGCCGCCGAGCAGGATTGGGTGACGATCTTCAACATCAAGCGGATCGAAGAGGCGGTGAAGAAGGGCGACTTCAAGGAAATGAACGGCGTGCCGGTGATCGATGGCCGCAAGGGCTCACCCTATACGCGCTATGTTCCGGTCTCGAACAACCCGCACGGCATCAACACTGCGCCCGACGGCATTCACATCGTCGTCGCCGGAAAGCTCTCGCCGACGGCCACGGTGATGGACGTCCGCCTGTTCGATCAACTGTTCGACGACAAGATCAAGCCGCGTGACGTGGTCGTCGCAGAACCTGAAGTCGGCCTCGGACCTCTGCATACCGCTTTTGACGGCAGGGGCAACGCGTATACGACGCTGTTCCTCGACAGCCAGATCTGCAAGTGGAATATCGATCTGGCGAAGCGCGCCTTCAAGGGCGAAAAGGTCGACCCGATCATCCAGAAGCTCGATGTTCATTATCAGCCCGGCCATAACCACTCCTCCATGGGAGAAACCAAGGCCGCGGACGGAAAGTGGCTGATCTCCCTGAACAAGTTCTCGAAGGATCGCTTCCTCAACGTCGGCCCGCTGAAGCCCGAGAACGATCAGTTGATCGATATCTCCGGTGACAAGATGGTCCTTATTCACGACGGTCCGAGCTTCGCGGAACCGCATGACGCCACCATCGTCCATCGTTCCAAGATCAATCCGATCTCGATCTGGGACCGTGCCGATCCGATGTTTGCGGACGCGGTCAAGCAGGCCAAAGCCGACGGCATCAAGCTCGAGGCCGACTCCAAGGTGATCCGCGATGGAAACAAGGTGCGCGTCTACATGACGTCGACCGCGCCCCAATACGGGCTTGAGGAATTCCAGGTCAAACAAGGGGACCAGGTCACGGTCTACATCACCAACATCGACGCGGTGGAGGATCTGACCCACGGCTTCGCGATTACAAATTACGGCGTCAACATGGAAGTCGCGCCGATGGCAACGGCATCGGTCTCGTTCTCGGCGGATAAGGCCGGGGTCTACTGGTACTACTGCTCGTGGTTCTGTCACGCCATGCACATGGAAATGAAGGGCCGCATGCTGGTCGAGCCCAGGACGGCCTGAGACAGGAACAGCAGGTGTCTTTTCTTCTGCGCATTGTTCCGGCGGCGATCTTCGCCGCCGGAGTTGCGGGCTCCGCCAGCGCGGAGACGATCAAGGCTGCTCCGGAACAGCCGCTGCAGGCGGTGCTGGATCGGGCGCAGGACGGCGACGTCATCGAGCTTGCCCCCGGCGAATACAAGGGCGCGATCAGGATCGATCACCGCGTCGTACTGGAGGGACGGCCGGGTGCCGTGCTCGCCGGCGGAGGTGCCGGCAACGTTGTCACGGTGAATTCTCCCGACGTTGCGATCCGTGGTTTGACCATCAGGGGATCCGGCCACGACCTGCGGACGATGGATTCGGGAATTTTTCTCGAAAAGACGGCGGAACGCGCGCTGGTCGAAAACAACCGCTTCGAAGCAAACCTGTTCGGAATTTATGTCCACGGCGCGGCGGGTTCGCGGGTTGAGCGCAACATTGTCGAAGGCATGCGCGGCGGGCGCCTCAACGAGGCCGGCAACGGCGTCTCGCTGTGGAATGCGCCCGACGTCACCATTGCGGAGAATACCTTCCGCTATGGCCGCGACGGCATCTTCACGATTTCCAGCCGCAAGGATCGCTTCATCAACAATCGCTTCGAGCAGGTGCGGTTTGC
>JBAVEE010000693.1:0-4107 GCA_049587575.1 Bradyrhizobium sp. | reverse complement strand
CGTAAAGCGCGCCCTCGCCACCATGGCCGATATGCGCCTCCTCAAAGCCGACCACCAGCGCGCGGAATTCCGGCTGGCTCAGCCATTGCGGCACCTGCCGGCGCAGGATCCCCCGCTCGGATTCGACGCCCATCCTGCCTTTGCCCGTGATGACCAGCACGAAGGTCAGGCCGTCGCTGTGCGCGCGGTGCAGAAAGCCCGATAGCGCGTGGTGCGCGCGCGTCTGCGTCATGCCGTGCAGATCGAGCCGGGCTTCGATCTCCTTACGCCCGCGCGACAATTGCGAACGCTCGCGACGCCCCAGCGGCGCCAGCGGCGGCACCGCGGGCTTTGCCGCTCTCGGAAGGCTGGCGGGGGGAAGCGATGTCGGCAAAGTCGCAGGCGACGCCGCAACGCGCGCTTCGCTGGCCGGCGACGCCGTTTCCGGTTTTGCCGCGCGATGTTTCTTCCGCAGCGGTTTGGTCAGCCTGGCGACGCTCTCCCACAGGGTGCGCTCTTCTTCGCTGAGGTCGCGCTTGCGGCGTGGCCGCGCCGGCGGTTCCGGGATCGAGGGCGGGCGTTTCATCGGCTGCGGCGATAATGGCGGACGCGACGGTGGCGACGTACCTCGCGGCCCGGCTTGATATTCGGCCGCGCTTCCGGAAGCGGCACCTTGCCGGCGGCGGTATGCACGGTCGCCGCGGCAGGCGGGGGCGGCGCGGCCACGGCGTTCCTGGCAGGCTCCGCCGCTGATCCCGCAGTCTTGGGGTTCGGAACGGCGGAAGCATCTGCAGACGTCGCGCCATCCTTCCGATCTCTTTGCGGATTCTTCAGCGAATCAACCTGCGGAAACAGTCTGGCGATTTTCTCCGACGGTCGCGGATCCGGCACCGGCATTTTGCGGCCTCGGGCGACCGGATCGAGGCTGTTCGGCACCAGGATGACGAAACGCATGCTGTGCCGGAAGCGGCCGGACACCCGGCCGGCGTCAGCGCCTGCGCCGTAATAGATGTCCGCCCGCGCAGGGCCTGTGATCGCGGATCCCGTATCCTGCGCCACCATCAGCCGGCGAAACGGCGTCTTCGATTGCTCCGATTCGATCGGCAATTCGCCTTCGATGAAAAACGGCGTGCCGTAGACGTGCAGCGACTTGTCGACGGCGATCGACCGGCCCGGCGTCAGCGGCACGCCCTGCGCACCAACCGCCTCGTCCTTGTCAGAAAGGTTTACTTCGCGAAAGAACACATAGGACCGGTTCTGCCGGCGCAACTCCTTGGCGCCTTCCGGGTTCTGATCCATCCATTCCCTGATTCGCTGCATCGACATCTGTTCCTTCGGAATGATGCCGCGATCGATCAGGATGCGGCCGACCGCCATATAGGGATAGCCATTATGCGCGTCGTAATTGATGCGGATGGTCGAGCCGTCTTCGAGATGGACCCGCGCCGAGCCCTGGATTTGCGCGAACAACAGATCGGTCTGATTCTTGAGCCAGCAGATTTCGAGGCCCCGGCCGGCAATCGCGCCGTCTTCGATCTCGGCCCGATCGTAATAGGGCACGAGCTTGCGGCGCCCGATCTTGCGAAACACCTCTCCCTTATTCGGCAGACTGGGCGCATCCTGTTTGAAGCCGCGAACGAACAAATTCGACGGACGGCGATAGACCGGCACATTGTAGACGTCGGTCCGGGTCCGGGAGCCGTCGATCACGGGCTCGTAGTAGCCGGTGACGAAGCCCGCATCCTCCCCGAGCCGCGAGATTTGCAAGGGCTGAAAATGCGTCTCGAAAAAGGCCCGCGCCTTGGCTTCATCGCTGATATCGAGAGCTTTGGCGGCCCGGCAGGGCTCGCGCAGCGAAGTGCCGAGCGCCTTGGGGTCCGCGGGAGGCTTTGTTTGCCCGGCAATCGACTGGCAGCTGACGCGGAACGCCTTGTAGGCCAGTAAATGATCGTCCTCGCTCCAGCCCGCTATATCGCTCCATGCGAGCGGCGCATACTGGCTACCGCCGATCTCAAGCGGCCACTCAAGTCTTGGATAGGGAACCGGACGGGCACTGTGCTGGGTCCGCGGCGGATGCGCTTTACGCGCGGCGATCGCCGCAAGCGTCGGCAGCGACAGCCCGATGGCGAACAAACAAAGCGCGGCGGCCAGCCGCCGCAAGCGACGCGCGCCGATGCCCCGTTTCCGAAGTTCGTGATCCATCGTGGAGCCACCTGACACGAACTTCGGAAACAAATGGGGCAGCAGCATAAAATTTTTTTAGTGGCGCTTTTCGATTTGAGGTTCCCGGCGCGAACTCACGGCAATCACTGGCGACTTCAAATCGGCGACGCTAGTGAGCGCTTCCGGTGCCAACCAGCTTCCAGTTCGGATCACGTGATGTCGTATCGCGGGCGAATGTCCAGACATCGGTAATATCGGTAACCTTGTCCGGATTGCCGTCGACTATGGTACCGGCCTTGTCGCGGGTGACCGAGATCATCTGCGACACAAAACGAACGGTCAGTTGCGTGGTCCGATCGCGGGCTTCCGCGCCGACAATTTCGGCCTTGTCGATCGACACAAAGCGCGTCTCGGTCTTTTGCTCCTGCTTCTCGCGTTCCTTGATCGCGGCCTCGAAGCTGTCATAGACATCGGATGACAGCAGATCCTTCAGCGCACGGCGATCGCCGTTGGCGAACGCCATCACGATCATTTCATAGGCGCTGCGCGCGCCGCTGATGAAATGGCGGGGATCAAACGCGGAGTCCTGTGCCGCAATCCCGTCAAGACCCTGGGCAAGCGGGGTGCCCGGCTCGGCCAGGCCTTTCCAGCGATCGGTCGGCGGCACCACGTCGGCCGTCGGCACCAGCGGCGTCTGGTCGATCACCGCACCCGGTATCGGAACGACGTTGTTGTCCGGCGCCCCCTGCACCACATTGCGGGCAGGGCGATCATAGGGCGGCCGCTCGTTTCCGGTGCGCTGACCGAGGACGTTGCGCAGGCGCAGGAAGATGAACACGGCCAGCGCCAGGAAGATGATGGTGTAAATATCCACGTCGCATTCGCTTTCTGGTTCTCACGCGGGCGATGGGTCCGGCGGTAGAGCGCGTCCCCCCACGGGGACGGCAGAGATTACATCATGGATGGGTCTGCAGCATGTAGGCACTAAACCTGGCCCGGCCAATGGCGCGTCCTGACATGAAAGGCCATGCCGATCGAAATAGGCCACGCCGATGCGCTTACCCGTTTGCCACAGCTTAAATTGTAGCGCGTTTTGGCCCCGGGGGGAAACCCCGATAATCGCGGTAAATCGCGCATATTCAACAATTTAGAATGCGGATTCCGGGATCCCGCCGGCCCGAATTGTCCCTCGCGGCCGCGGCGCTTAACCATTCCGAAGGCCGCCTTGGCGGGCCGCCCGCGATTGTCGTCCTTGTGGAATGAGGCGAGGCTATGATAGCCACTCGCCCCGATAAGGCATTTTCGCACCTCACGGGCGAATTCGGACGAAAACCGGTCCCCCACTCGCCAAAAAACGTTCCAGGAGAGACTTCCATGACCAACGGCAACGGCGCGCCCCCCGAGGCGGCCCCTCCTCCCCAGTTGAACGTGCTGGCGCAGTACACCAAGGACCTTTCATTCGAAAATCCGAATGCACCGGCCTCGCTGGCCCCGCAACAGCAGCAGCCTGCGATCAATATCCAGATCAACGTCAGCGCCAACAACATCTCCGAAAATGAGTTCGAAGTGACGCTTTCGGTCGAAGGCAAGGCGGAAAACGCCGGCAAACTGATGTTCAGCTTCGATCTCGCCTATGCCGGCGTGTTCCGGATCGTCAACGTGCCCAATGAAAACCTGCATCCGTTGATCATGATCGAATGCCCACGGCTATTGTTCCCGTTCGCGCGAGAGATTATCGCGACCTCGGTTCGCGACGGCGGCTTCCCCCCGCTGATGCTGGACCCGGTCGATTTCGTCGGTCTTTATCGCCAGAATCTCGAACGGCAGGCCGCGGAAGCGTCGGCGCAGGGAAAGCCGAGCTAGCCGCAAAGGCCAAGCACCCGAGCTAAGCACCCAGGAAATCATTCCAGATCGGCTTGTCGCCCAGCGTGACGACGAAGTCCCGATGCGCGGCGCGATCGGCCT
>JBAVEE010000692.1:0-14957 GCA_049587575.1 Bradyrhizobium sp. | reverse complement strand
GGGAAGAATGCGGCGCGCGCCGCTTCGACGCTGAAGTTGGAAGATGCAAGCAGCGCTTCGGCCTCACGGATGTCGGGCCTTTGGTTGAGCAGTTCCGAGGGCATCCCCGGCGTAACCCGCGGAATTGCGATTTGGGTCATCGCTCCGCCTTTCACCGTGAAATTCGCCGGCGCACGCCCGACCAGCACCGCGAGGGCAGCGATATTCTGCCTCAAGATGATCTCAAGAGGGGGAATCGCGGCTCGCTCGGTCGAGACCAGTGCTTCCTGTTGCGACACGTCGAGTTGCGATGCAGTACCGCCGGCAAACTGCTGCTTGATGAGTACAAGAATTCGCTGCGCCGCCGCGAGATTCCGGCGCGCGACCCGCAGTTCATCCTGCGCGGCGAGAACCTGGAAATAGGTATTGGCGACGGTCACGATCGACGTGAGCGTCACGACTTCACGGTTGTACCGGGCCGCGGTCGCATTCTCCTCGGCGGCATACAGCGTAGCGCGGTTCTTGCCCCAGAAATCAATCATGTAACTTGCGGTAAGCCCAAGGTTGTATTGCGAGAACGTTGTCGCAAAACCGTTGCCGCCGCCGAAATTGGAAGCCACGCTGCGGATCTGCTCTGCCGTTGACGTCCCTGTGACCGACGGCAGCAGGGGGGATCCCGCTATGCCCACTTGGGCGTCAGCCTGGACGATCTGGGCAATGGCCACCGCGATGTCGAGATTGTAGATTTGCGCCGCGTCCATCAGGGTGACGAGTTCGTTGGACCGGAAGCCGCGCCACCAATCCAGTGCCGGAACGTGGGCGTCAGGCGCACCACGGCCCGCTTCGCGATACGCCGCCGGCACATCGAGATTGAGGTCGGGCCGTTCGGTCCCAAGGATACAGCCGGACAACGCCGGACCGAGCAAAAGCACCGAAACAGCCATGAGCGCCTTGCTGCCGAATTCAGCGGCACGGGAAAGCGGCTTCGGCGATCCCTTGCGCGAGGGTTCCCGAAATCCGGGTTCGCGCAAGGTATGTTCGAGAACTTTACGGATCATGGTTGTTGCTACTGACATCTATTCGCCCGGTTGCAGCCTGGCATTGGGCGTCAGCGGTGTTGTACCGCCACCCCGCAGATGCTGGCTCCAGGACCGGAACCGGTCCATATACAGGTAGATGACCGGTGTTGAATAGAGCGTCAGAACCTGACTCAGGATCAGGCCCCCGACAACGGCTATGCCAAGCGGCCGTCGAAGCTCGCCGCCATCGCCGATGCCGACGGCAAGGGGCAGGGCACCGAGCATGGCCGCCATGGTCGTCATCATGATCGGCCGAAAGCGGAGCATGCAGGCTTCGTGGATGGCATCAAGTGGGCTCAGTCCGCGTTTGCGTTCTGCGTCGAGCGCAAAATCAATCATCATGATGGCGTTTTTCTTGACGATGCCGATCAGCAGAATGACGCCAATCAGCGCCATGATGCTGAATTCGGTATTGAAAGCCATCAGGGCCAGGAGGGCGCCCACGCCGGCCGACGGCAATGTGGACAAGATCGTCAGGGGATGGACATAGCTTTCATACAGGACGCCGAGCACGATGTAGATCGTGACCAGGGCGGCCAGAATGAGATAGGGCTGATTGCTGAGCGAATCCTGAAAGGCCTTCGCCGTGCCCTGGAACGTGCCGCGAATTGTGGCGGGGACGCCGATCCGGTTCATCGCGGCCTCGATCGTGGCGATAGCCGTGCTGAGCGACCCGTGGGGCGGCAAGTTGAACGAGATCGTGTTGGCGACCAGCAGGCCCTGATGATTGACCGCGAGCGGGGTCGCGCCTCGCGTGAAATGCGCGACAGCGGACAACGGAATCATGGTTTCCTGCTTTGTGCTGACCGCCGAACCGGTGGAGGCTATTCCCTTGCCGGTGGCCCCTATCGAATTGGTCGCGAGATTTCGGGCGGCCTGGGCATTGGCGGAGTTGGCCGATGCCGTCTTTCCTGCCACGACGGTTCCCGCCACCGCGTTGGTCGCCTGCGAACCGCCGACCGCGGCGCCGGATGTGCTGATGTAAACGTCCTTCAGCGTCTCCGGATTTTGCCAGTATTGCGGGGCGACTTCCATGATCACGTGATATTGGTTGCGCGCCACATAGATCGTCGATACCTGGCGCTGGCCGAATGCGTCATAGAGCGTGTTGTCGATCTGGCTGACGGTGATCCCCAATTGAGCGGCCGCGTCCCGGTCGATGACGAGGTCGGACTCAAGCCCCTTGTTTTGCTGGTCGCTGTTGACGTCCGTGAGGTTCGGGTCGCCCTGCAGGGCGGCCGCGATCTTCGGCGTCCATTCATTGAGTTCCTCAAAGGTGGGGCCCTGCAACGTGAATTGATATTGTGCGTTGCTGGCGCGTCCACCGACACGGATGTCCTGCACCGCCTGCAGAAACAGGGTGGCTCCCGGAACAACCGCCATTTCACGCCGCAACCGCGCGATGACGCCGTCCGCAGAGATATGGCGTTCGCCGAGCGGCTTCAGCGAAACGAACATGAAGCCGGAATTGGTTTGGCCTCCGCCGGTGAACCCGACCGCGGTTTCGACCGCGGGGTCGTTCTTGAGAATGGTGACGAATTGCGTCAGTTTCTGCTGCATTAGCTGAAACGAAATACTCTGGTCCGCCTGGATCGAGCCGATGATCCGCCCGGTATCCTGCTGTGGGAAAAAGCCCTTCGGGATGACGTCATAGAGGTAGAAATTGAGACCCAGCACCGTGGCGAGAATCAACATCATCGAGCCGGGATGCCGGAGTGCGATGGTCAGGGTCCGCCGGTAGGCGTTGAGCATTCCATCGAAGAAGCGTTCGCTGGCCCGATAAAGCCGTCCATGCCCCTCGCCGGTGTCGCTGCGAAGCAGTACGGCGCACATCATCGGCGTGGTCGCCAGCGAGACCGCGAGCGAGATCATGATCGATATCGAGATCACCATCGCGAATTCGCGGAACAGGCGGCCGACGATGCCGCCCATCAGCAGGATCGGAATGAAGACGGCGATGAGCGAGATGCTCATCGACAGCACGGTGAAGCCGACCTCGTTGGCCCCCTTGAGGGCCGCTTCCAGCGGGGTCAGCCCGTCCTCGATGTAGCGCGTGATGTTCTCGAGAACGACGATGGCATCATCGACGACAAATCCGGTCGCTACCGTGAGCGCCATCAGCGAGAGATTGTCGAGACTGTAGCCCATCAAATACATGACGGCGAAGGTCGCGATCAACGATACCGAGACCGCCACGACCGGCACCAGCGTCGCGCGCAGGTTTCGCAGGAAGGCGAAAACCACGACGATCACCAGCAGCACGGCGAGGATCAAGGTCCGTTCGACGTCGCGCAACGAGGTGCGAATGGTCGTCGAACGGTCGACCGCCACGCCGATATCGATGGCTGGCGAGATCGAAGCCCCGAGCAGAGGCATCATCGCCTTTACAAGATCCACGGTGCTGATGATGTTCGCACCCGGCTGTCTGTAGAGGATGATCAGCACGGCCGGCTTTCCATTTGCCAGACCTGCGTTTCGGAGGTTCTCGACCGAATCGGTCACATCGCCGACATCCGAGAGATGAACGGGCGCGCCATTTCGATAAGCGACGATCAGGGATTTGTAGTCGTCGGCCTTGTTGGCCTGGTCGTTGGCATAGATCTGATACCGCTGATCGCCGACGTCGATCCCGCCCTTCGGGCTATGCGCATTGGCGCTGGCAAGTGCTGCCCGTACGTCCTCGAGACCTATGCCGTATTTGTAAAGCGCCTGCGGGATAAGTTCCGCCCTTACCGCGGGCAGCGAGCTGCCGCCGACGATGACTTCGCCGATCCCCTCGACCTGCGACAGCTTCTGCGCGAGCACGGTCGATGCCGCATCGTAAAGATCGCCGCGGGTCATGGTGTCGGACGTCAGGGTCAGGACCAGGATCGGCGCATCGGCGGGATTGACCTTGCGGTAGGTCGGATTGGTTCGCAGGTTGGTGGGAAGATCGACGCGCGCCGCGTTGATGGCGGCCTGCACGTCGCGCGCCGCGCCGTTGATGTCGCGGTTGAGGCCGAACTGCAGGGTGATGCGGGTCCCGCCCACCGTACTCGACGAGGTCATCTCGGTGACGTCGGCGATCTGCCCGAGATGGCGCTCAAGCGGGCTGGCCACCGTCGTCGCGACATCCTCGGGGCTCGCGCCCGGCAGCGTCGCCCGCACGGAAATGGTCGGGAAATCGACCTGCGGCAGCGGCGAGACCGGCAGCTTGAAGAACGCCACGGCGCCCGCCGCCGCTAGACCCAGCGTCAGCAACGTCGTTGCGATCGGCCGGCGAATGAAGGGCGTTGACGGGCCCATGGCTCAGTTCAATTCATTCGCTGGGTCGGCTTCGCCCGAAGATCCTGCAAACCGCGTCGCCAGGCGATCGAACCAGAGATAGATCACCGGCGTCGTAAACAGGGTCAGCAGTTGGCTGACCAGGAGGCCGCCGACGATGGAAATGCCGAGGGGGTGCCGTAATTCGGAACCCGCACCGGTTCCGAGCATCAGCGGCAATGCGCCCAGCACGGCCGCCATCGTCGTCATCAGGATCGGCCGGAACCGCAGCAGGCAGGCCTGGTAGATCGCCTCCCGCGGCGGCTTGCCCTCGAGGCGCTCGGCGTCGAGCGCGAAGTCGATCATCATGATCGCGTTCTTCTTGACGATGCCGATCAGAAGGATGATTCCGATGATGGCGACGATGGTGAGATCGTCTCCGGCGGCCATCAGCGCCAGCAGCGCGCCGATGCCGGCGGATGGCAGCGTCGAGAGGATGGTGAGCGGATGGATGAAGCTCTCATAGAGCACACCGAGCACGATATAGACGGTGACGATCGCCGCCAGGATCAGGAAAAGCTGATTTGAGAGGGATGATTGGAACGCCAGCGCGGCGCCCTGAAAGCTGCTGATCACGCCGAGCGGCAGGCCGATATCGGCCTGCGCCTGCTTGATCGCCGTCACCGCGTCGCCGAGGGAAGCGCCCGGCGCCAGGTTGAAGGACACCGTGGATGCGGGAAACTGCCCGAGATGCGAGACCTGCAGCGGCATGGTTTCCTCGCGGAACTTGGCCAACGCGGCGAGCGGCACCGGCGTACTTCCCACCGAGGAGGGAAGATAGATATCCGACAGCGACTTCAGGGAATTTTGCAGGCTTGGATCGGCCTCGAGGATGACGCGGTACTGGTTCGAATTGGTGAAGATGGTCGAGACGATGCGCTGGCCGTAGGAGTCATATAGCGCGTTGTCGATTGTCGCCGGCGTAATGCCGAAACGCGCGGCCTGATCGCGATCGATTTCAACGAAGACCGAGAGCCCCTGATTGGAGATATCGCTGGCGACGTCTCCAAGCTGTGGAAGCTGTCTCAGTCTGTCGATCAGCTTGGGTGTCCATTCGGCAAGCTGTACCGGATCAGCGTCCTGGAGGATGAACTGATATTGCGTCTTGCTGACGGTACCCTCGATCGTCAAATCCTGAACCGGCTGCATGTAGAGCGTGATGCCCGTCAGGGACGCGGTGCTGCTCTGGATGCGCCGCATGATCGCCGCGATGTCGGACTTGCGCGTGTCGCGTGGCTTGAGATTGATCAGGATTCGGCCGCTGTTGAGCGTGGTATTTGTTCCGTCCACGCCGATAAAGGAAGAAAGGCTTTCGACGTCGGGATCCTTGAGGATGGTGCTGGCGAGTTGCTGCTGGCGCTCCGCCATGGCGGCATATGAAACGGACTGCGGCGCCTCCGAGATTGCCTGAATGACGCCGGTGTCCTGAAGCGGAAAGAATCCCTTCGGAATGACGACGTAGAGCACGGCGGTCAGGACGAATGTGCCAAGGGCGATCATCAGCACCAGGGTCTGACGATCGAGCACCCAGTTGAGCATGCGGCCGTAAGCCTCGACGATCCGGTCGAACCCTTCGCGGCTGTAGCGCTGAAACGCGTTCTCTTCGGTCTCGGCCCCGGGCTTGAGCAGCTTGGCGCAGGCCATCGGCACCAGCGTCAGCGAAACCACCGCCGAGATGAGAATGGTGACCGAAAGCGTAATGGCGAATTCCCTGAACAGCCGGCCGACCACATCTCCCATGAAGAGGAGGGGAATCAGCACCGCAATCAGCGACACCGTCAGCGAGATGATGGTGAAGCCGATCTGTTCGGAGCCGCGAAGCGCGGCCTGCAACGGGGTGTCGCCCTCTTCGAGGTAACGGGAGATGTTCTCGATCACGACGATGGCGTCATCGACCACGAAGCCGGTGGCGATGGTCAGGGCCATCAGCGACAGATTGTTGAGGCTGAAGCCGAACAGATACATCGCGCCGAGCGTGCCGACCAGCGACAGCGGAACCGAGAGACTCGGAATCAAGGTGGCCCGCGCATTGCGCAGGAACACGAAGATTACCAGCACCACCAGAATGACGGCGAGCGCCAGCTCAAATTCCACGTCCTGCACCGAAGCGCGGATGGTGATGGTTCGGTCGGTCAGAATGTTGACATCGATCGCGGCCGGCAGCGATGCCTGCAGTTGCGGCAATAGCGCCTTGATGCCCTCGACTACCGAGATGACGTTGGCGCCGGGTTGCCGCTGAATATTCAGGATGATGGCCGGCGTTTCGTTCATCCAGGCGCCGAGCTTGTCATTCTGGGCGCCGTCGATGACGTCGCCGACGTCGCTGAGCCGGACAGGCGAGCCATTCTTGTAGGCGATGATCAATGTCTTGTAGTCGTTGGCGTTCCTGATCTGGTCATTGGCGTTGATGGTGTAGGCGCGCATCGGGCCGTCGAAATTTCCCTTGGGCGTATTGATGTTGGCGTTGCCAAGGGTGGTGCGCAGATCGTCGATGTTGAGTCCGTAGGCGGCGAGCTTGCGAATGTCGGCACGAATGCGCACCGCCGGCCTTTGGCCACCGCTGATGCTGACGAGCCCGACGCCGGGAAGCTGGGAGATCTTTTGCGCCAGGCGGGTGTCTACGAAATCTTCGACTTGCGTCAGCGGCATTGTTTTCGACGTCAATCCCAGGGTCAGGATCGGCGCGTCGGCGGGGTTCACCTTGGCATAAATCGGCGGCGCCGGCAGGTCGGCGGGAAGCAGATTGCCGGCGGCATTGATCGCGGCCTGTACCTCCTGTTCCGCAACGTCGAGGGAAATGGTCAGTCCGAACTGCAGGGTAATGACGGAAGCTCCCGCCGAACTCACCGAACTCATCTGGTTGAGATTCGGCATTTGTCCGAACTGCACCTCGAGCGGAGCGGTGACGGACGATGTCATCACGTCCGGACTGGCGCCGGGATAGAAGGTCTGGACCTGGATGGTCGGGTAGTCCACTTCCGGCAAAGCGGCGACCGGCAGGAACCTGAACGCCAGCATGCCGGACAGCATGATGGCGATCATCAGCAAGGTTGTCGCTACAGGCCGTAGAATGAACGGCTGCGACGGACTCATTGCTTTTGTCCGCTTTCGGAACGCTGCTTCTTGCCGCCCGATTTATCCGCGTTCGGCGGTTTGCCAGGGTCGGTCTCCGATCGCACGTTGATCTTCGCGCCGTCGCGCAGTTTATCGGCGCCATCGATCACGATGCGGTCGCCCGGGTTAAGGCCGGAAATAACCTCCACCCGGTCGCCATCCGTCACCCCGAGCTTGACCGGGCGGACCGATACCGTGCTGTCGGCATTGACGAGGTAGACGAACGTGCCCGGCACACCGCGCTGGACACCCGCCGTCGAGATCGTCGTAACGTCCTTGTGGGTGTCGAGCAGCAGCCGGATATTGACGAACTGATTTGGATAGAGCGCCTCGTCTTCGTTCGAAAACTGCGCCCGCAGCTTGATCGTTCCTGTGGTCGGATCGATCTGGCTGTCGAAGGTTTGCAGCGCACCGTCGGCGATTTTGGTGGCGCCGCTACGGTCATAGGCGGCCGCGGGCAGTACCGCGCCGGCCCGGATCCGCTTCGAAATCGCCTGCAGGTTATCCTCGGGCACCGGGAACAGGACGCTGATCGGCTGTAACTGCGTGATGACAACCAGGCCGTTGGCGTCGCCGGGCGTCACATAGTTGCCTTGGTCGACCAGGCGCAGCCCGACGCGGCCATCCAGCGGCGATACGATTCGGCAATATTGCAGGTTCACCTCGGCGGATTTCACCGTTCCCCGGTCGGCTTCGACGGTGCCCTGGTTCTGCGCAACGAGCGCGATTTGCGTATCCAGCGTCTGGTGCGGCACGGCATTTTGCGCCGCCAATCCCTGATAGCGGGCCAGATCGACCTGGGCGCCTTTCAGCATCGCTTCGTCGCGCGCGAGTTGCCCTTTGGCTTGCGCCAGGGCTGCCTCATAGGGCCGAGAATCGATTTGCGCGAGCAGATCGCCCTTCTTGACTTCGTCGCCTTCCTTGAAGTCGATCTTCATCAAATAGCCGCTGATCTGGGTTCTGATGGTCACGGTCGCAAGCGAGGTCACCGTGCCGAGGGCGTTGAGGCTGATGCCGATATCGCCCTTGCCGACAACCTCGGGCACAATCGACATCGGCGCGGCATTCCGGCCGCCGCCGCCCGGCGGGGGCGCGCTGCCTTGCCTGTTCCACCAGACAACGCCGGCGAGAATCAGCAAAGCCAGGATCGACGTCAGAATGAGCCGTCGGCGGGACCGGGGCTTGTCAGCCTGCAAAGGTCCAATTGCCGACGCTTCCTTGAGAGATTTTATCGGTTGGTTCATGAACCTGCCATCGGATGGGTGTTTCGGGCGGTTGCAGCGATTTCCCGCAATTTGTCATTTTGGCTGCCTCCGAGACCCTCGGGCCACCACATTGATCGCCTCTGCCTGATGTTGTCGCATTAACAATCGGAAAGAATTGCACTTTTCGGTTCAGACGACGGCCGTCAGCCAATCAACATTTCTTCCGGGGCGCTCGAGCGCCGAGGCGATCAAAAGGCGCATTTGGGCCAACAGCGCATATTTTGAACCTATCCGACGTCCGCCACAAGGCCGCGCCGGAGCGCAGAATCGGGGCCTTCGCGACGAGGTTTTGAGGGTGGGGAGGGCTCGTGTCGGGATGTCCGAAGAGGCGGTGCCGGCGTAGTGAAACGAGCTTTTTGGAACTGCCGTTTCGCATCTTTCGCGCGGGCGCGCCATTGTCTGGTCCGGGACCTGCGGACTCCGGTGGGGCGGGTCGAAGGACAAAGGTTGGGCGACGCCCGGTCGGACTCCCGCCGACATGAGCGATAACGGCGTCGGCGGCGACCAGGCTGGAGTCGGCAATGGTCGATGCCGGGAACGGCGGAACGTCAGGCCGCTACGTCCCATAATCTGGACGAGCCCCTTATCAGGGCCTTGCGTCCCTTCGGCGTAATGATCGGCATATTGTCGCTCTTCGCTGCGAGGCCAAGTGCGACGAGATCCTCGAGCACGAATTGATTCAACGCAGAAGAAAGCCTTGGCGTTGGCATGCGAAGCGCCTTGAGCGTTTCCCATTGATCCGGCGTGAGGTTGTAGTCGATTTCGTCGTTCATTGCGGCCTCAAAGACGTTGGCTTATCGGGCAGGTCTTACAAAGCCTGCGTGAACGCGGTGCGACCACATAGTGTCGAGATTTCGGTCACGCGCACAACAATTCTTGAATCGCCAGGCGTGCGAAAAGCCGGGTAACGCGGCTGTCACATCAACGTGTCAATGGACGCTACCGACTGCCCCGAATCAGACGGCACGATCCTTGAATGTCGTTGCCCGATTGGATGAACGTCCTGAAAGTCATTGTGCTGCCAAAGCCGCGCGGCGGCGCCAGGCTGAAGGGCCTGGGCATCGTCCTCAGCGTTGCCATCGCCGCGATCGCCATTTTCGCGCTGACACAGGCGCTCAAGAATGTCGACTACAACGAAGTGTTGGAGGTCGTTCGGCACACAAATTCCGGCCTCATTGCGCTGGCCGCGACGCTGGTGGTCATTTCATACGGTAGTTTGACGTTTTATGACCTGCTGGCGCTTCGCACGATCGGCCGCACCGACGTTCCGTATCGGATCGCGGCACTTGCGAGTTTTACCAGCTATCCGATCGCGCATGGCGTTGGCGCGGTATCACTGGTTTCACCCGTCATCCGTTATCGAATCTACTCGCATTATGGCCTTGGCGCGGTCGATGTGGCGAATATCTGCTTTCTGACCGGGCTTACCTTCTGGCTGGGCAACCTGACGGCACTGGGCTTCGCAGTGCTCTACGCGCCCGGCGCCATCAGCCTGATCGACTCCCTGGCGCCGCAGGTCAATCGATGGCTGGCCGCCGCGCTGCTTGTCGGGGTCATCGGCTTCCTGGGCTGGAGTTGGCTTTCTCCCAGAAACATCGGGACCCGGCGGTGGCCGGTTCGGCTTCCATCCGGACCGATGGTCCTGCTGCAGATCGTGATCGGGATTTTCGATCTCGGTGCGGCGGCGCTAGCCATGTATCTGCTGATTCCGGCCGGGCCGAATATCGGGATTTTCCCGATCATGGCGGTGTTCATCGCCGCCACCTTGTTGGGCTTCGCCAGCCACGCGCCGGCGGGAATCGGGGTATTCGACGCAACATTTCTGATCGGGCTTGGCGGCGACGACAAGGCGCCGTTGATTGCCGCACTCCTGATGTTCCGGCTGTTGTATCATGTCCTCCCCTTTGTGATCGCGCTCGGCCTGTTCGGTGGCGTGGAAGGGTTGCGAAGTTTGCGCGCGAGGCGAATTTCCTAAAGGCCGCTCCGGCGTCTCATACGGGCGAATTGAGCTTGAGCCCCACCATCCCCGCGACGATCAGCGTGAGGCAAAGGATTCGAACCGGGTCGGTGGGCTCGCTGTAGATCAACATTCCGACAAGGATGCTGCCGGCGGCGCCAATGCCCGTCCACACGGCATACGCCGTTCCAAAGGGCAGCGACCGCAATGCGACGGCCATCAGGGCGAAGCTGAGCAGGATCGCGACCAGGGTTGCGGCGGTTGGCCAAAACCGGGTGAGACCGTCGGAATATTTCAAACCAAATGCCCAGGCGATCTCAAGGAGCCCCGCTGCAATCAATGCAAGCCACGGGCTCACGGTGTCCTTGGCTCCGGCGGGAATGTCAGCACGCCGTATTGGGCATAATCGCGGAATGGGCGTTCGAATCTTAACTGGGCGCCGGAGCCGTCGGCGATAGCCGACATCACGTGCTCGAGATCGTCGCGCGGCGTCACGTCGAACATCGCAAGCCATCGCCGCAGGAGCATGCGGGCTATTGCCGGCCATCGTTCCTGACGGCCGAAATCGACAACGTGCAGACGGCCGCCAGGCTTGAGATGAACAGCGGCCGCGCGGAGGACACGACGCCATTCGGGGATCATCGAAAGGCTGTAGGAAATCATCACGTGGTCGAACTGGGGGATGCCGAACAGGCTCTTCGGATCAAACGCCGTTGCATCGCCATGCGCGACGCGAACGTGTTTATCGAGGCCGGCACGCGAGATTGCCGCGATTGCGGTGGTCAGCATTTCGGTCGAGACATCGATGCCGAAGAAACGTGCAGCGGGGTAAAGCCGAGCCGCCAATACCAGGTTTCTGCCGGTTCCACAGCCGATTTCCAGCACGCTCGCGTCCGCCTTCGGCCGCAAGCCCGATATCATCTGGTCTCGGCCGAGCAGGTAGTACCGCCGGGTTCCATCGTAGATGTGCCGTTGCCGGCGGTACATCCGGTTCATGCGGCGCGTTGCTTCGACCGGCCAGGAGGAATCTGCGCCGATATCCTGGAAATAGGCAGGCATCCAAGCACCTCATCTCGCCTGTGATCGCCCACTCCTTGCGATGTTCGCGCGACAGGGGTGTGACAATGGCCAGGCGCGACGGGCGTTCGCAAAAATACCGGCAGCGGCCCGATCCCGACGACGATGTCAGCATCGTTCACTGTCGCAAAACTGCAGCGAGCCCGCGATACGTTTGTCGAATTGTTGATTCGGGGGATGGATGAACACGCAGCTCATCGCGGATGCAGTCCGCAACAGCAGAGGCGAGGCCGAAGCGACCGTTTGGGACAGGCTTTTCGCATTCTGGTTTCGCCGCCTGGTCTATACCCAGATCTGGGAGGATCCGGTCGCCGATCTGGCGGCGCTGCGATTGCCGCTGGGATCGACCATCGTCACCATCTCGTCCGGCGGATGCAACGCGCTGTCGTATCTCACCGCGCAACCGGCTCAGGTCTATGCGGTCGACCTCAACGAGGCGCACCTCTCACTGCTCAAGCTCAAGCTCGCCGGTATTCGCGCCTTTTCCAACTATGCCGATTTCTGGCAGTTCTTCGGCGAGGCTGCCTCACCTTCCAACTCCGGACTCTATCTTGAGCGGCTGCGGCCGATGCTTGATGCGGAGGCGCGCGCTTACTGGGACAAGCGCAACGTCATCGGCCGTCCGCGGCATGCCTATTTCACGGACGGGTTCTATCGCCATGGCATGCTCGGCCGCTTCATCGGCCTTGCCCATTTGCTGGCGAAATTCGCCGGGATCGATCTTTCGGCGTTGCTGAACGGCAAACCTGAAGCGCCCGAACGCATTGAGGCGCTGAACCGTCTGGACCGGCTGTTTCACTCGCCGCTGGCCCGGCTGATCACGGGAACTCCGGCTTTGCTGTTCAGCCTCGGCATTCCGCCGCAGCAACGGGCTCTGCTGGGCGGCGGCACGCCACTCAACGAGGTGCTTCACGAACGGCTGCTGCGCCTGATCAACGGTCACCCCAACGAGACGAATTATTTTGCCTGGCAGGCGCTGCATCGAGGCTACCCCGGTCCCGGCGATCGCTGCCTGCCGCCTTATTTGCAAGCTTGCCAGTTCGAGCGCATGCGCAACGGCGCGGGATTGATCATTCCGGTTCATGCCAATCTTCGGCTGTTCCTGGAAAGCCTTCCGGCGCGCGAGGTCGACGCCGTCATTCTTCTGGACTCGCAGGATTGGATGGCGCCGGAGGAAATCCGCGCGCTGTGGAACGCCATCGATCGTACCGGCAGCGACAACGTTCGCGTGATCTTTCGTACTGCCGGCGTCGAATCTCCGCTGGAGGACACGGAACTCGCGCCGTTGCGGCAGATCTGGCGTCGCGACGAGGAACGAAGCGAGGTCGGATTTGCACGGGACCGCTCGGGTATTTACGGCGGCTTTCACTGTTACGGAAGGCGCTGACCGCGCCTCTCGCCGGCACGGCGTCGGTCCCGCTTTTATTTCGCGCCGGATTCGAGCCATGCTGCGATCAGCGCGCGCTCTTCGCCGGTCATCTCGGTCACGTTGCCCGGCGGCATCGCGCTCGACCAAGCCGCGTTACGCCCGATCAGGCGGGCGTTGCGGCGGATATGACCGGATTGGTCCAGCAGGATGCCTTTGGGCGCCGTGACGATCGATGCCCAGACCGGCTCCGCGCCGTGGCACATACTGCATCGCGACGTAACAATCTCTTCAACGTTGGCGAAGGTCGGGGCTGTCGATAGCGCGCCGGTCTTGATTTCCCGGGGACCGGCCGCGGACAGCAGCGCGATGGCGATCATGCCTGCGCCGGCGACCCCCCATACCCACCACGGCGATTTCCGGTCCGCGTGCCGCTCATTGAAGAAATGCCGGATGATCGGACCGAGCGCGAGGACGATCGCAACGATCAGCCAGTTATAGCGGGTGGCGAACAGCAGCGGATAGTGATTGCTGATCATCAGCACGATCACCGGCAGCGTCAGGTAATTATTGTGAACCGATCGCTGTTTGCTCACCAGGCCGAGTTTCGGGTCGGGGGACTGGCCGGACAGCAGTGCTGCGACGATTTTCTTCTGGTTTGGAATAATCACCACAAATACGTTGGCGACCATGATGGTTCCGACGAGCGCGCCGATCTGATTGAACGCGCCGCGGCCGCTCAGGACGTGGGTGAATGCATAAGTGAGGCCGACCAGGAACAGGTAACCGCCCAGCGCAAAGGGCAGCTCGTGCCGGGCCAGTCCTGATCTGCACGCGCCCTCATAAAGCAGCCATGCCAAAACCAGGCTGCAGAGGCTGAACAATCCGGCCTGCAGCGGCGTCAGGTCGAGGATCGATTTGTCGACCAGGAATAATTCCGCGTCGAGATAATAGACGACGACCATCAGAGCGAAGCCGGACAGCCAGGTGGTGTAGGCCTCCCATTTGAACCAGGTCAGTTCGTCAGGCATTTTTGCCGGCGCGACCAGATATTTCATGATCCGATAAAAGCCGCCGCCGTGAACTTGCCAGGCGTCGCCGTAAACCCCATCGGGCAGCTCACTGCGCTTTTTCAGGCTGAGATCGAGGTGAATGAAATAGAATGAACTGCCGATCCACCCGACGGCAGCCACCACATGCAACCAGCGCAGGATCAGACTCGCCCATTCGGTCAGTATGGATTCCCACATCATTGGTCTTTTGCTTCCAGATACTGCGCCGATGAATGCGGAGACGTCATCAAACAAACACGTGCGATGGATCAACCGGGAAAATGCCCGGCAACGATAAAAGCTCGTCCCTTGACATACAATAAAATAGTGTCTGCGTTCTGCCTGTGACCCGAGACGCAGTGCCGATCACGAATTGAGCACGATGCAAACCGAACGTGCAATCGTTACGCGCGGCGCGACCTGCTCTGCCTGATCGGAGCGGTGTCAGGCAACGCAGCGGTTTATCAGGCGGCGACCAGCCTCGGGTTTGGGTCCGACTCCGGATCCATAGGTCCGATCAAGCTTGACGGTGACCGAAGGGCGCCTCCGTGCTCATCCTCGGCGCCGGACTTGCCGGCACGCTGGAGCCGGCGATATCGACGACGTCCGCAGCCATGGAAAGGACGAGCGGACTTTCGTGAAAATCGTTCTATGAAGGCGAGGAGTATCTATCTCGGCTGGTCAAGCCGTTGTTCGGTCGCCGCTCTTAACAGGCGGCGACGCCTTTGAATCGCAGGCCAGATATAGGAAGATCTGCGCTTGAAT
>JBAVEE010000691.1:0-14336 GCA_049587575.1 Bradyrhizobium sp. | reverse complement strand
CTGCCGAAAGGACCACAACTGTTGTGGAGAATGGAGGAGCTTTGTGATGACGACGACCCAAAGGGCACTGATTTTGAACAACGCGGCAAGCGTCGGCCCCAGATCGCCCGCCTGATAATCGGCCAAGGACGCGAGTTGTCGATCTGGGGGGTAACCCTAGTCTAACCCTGCCCTTTAACCCTCATGGTGAGGGGGCGCGCAAGCGCCGTCTCCGGTCGATGCTTCGCATCGCCTTGGGAACCATGAGGCCCCGATTCCTGCTTCTCGGCATCATCCTTCGCGACGCGGCTCAAGCGCCGCTCTTCGGGATGCGGAAACGCCAGCGGCACCCAATAGTCACGCCGCTTTCGACGCCCGCGCGCCGAACTTCGAGAGCAGCGCGGCGATCTCGGCTGCCGGTTTCGCGGCGCTGAACAGGAAGCCCTGCACCTCATTGCAGCCTTCGGCGCGCAACCAGTCGAACTGGTCGATGGTTTCCACGCCCTCCGCTGTGGTGGTGATGTTCAGGCTGCGGCCGAGGCCGGAGATCGCTCTCACGATCGCTAAACAATCGGGGCGCTCGGCGATGTCCTTTACAAACGACCGATCGATCTTGATCTTGTCGAACGGAAAGCTTCGGAGATAGCTGAGGCTGGAATACCCGGTGCCGAAATCGTCCATCGAGATGCTGATCCCCAGCCCACGCAACTGATGCAGGATGGCAAGATTGGCCTCTGTCTCGGCGAGGAACAGCGATTCGGTGATTTCAAGCTCGAGCCGCAACGGCGACAATCCGGAATGAGCCAATGCCGAGATCACCGCCTGGACCAGATTGCGGCTGCGAAACTGCACCGGCGACAGATTGACCGCGACCTTGACGTTATCGGGCCATCTCGCCGCCTCGGTGCAGGCCTCCCGCAACACCCATTCGCCGAGCGCGACGATCAACCCGATATCCTCGGCCACCGGAATGAAATCCGCCGGCGAGATCATGCCTTTTTCCGGGTGCCGCCAGCGCAGCAACGATTCAAAGCCGCTGATCCGGTCGGCCGCGATGTCTACCAGCGGCTGATAATGAAGTTCGAACTCGCCATTGGCGAAGGCGCGGCGCAGGTCAAGCTCCATGTCGCGGCGCTTTTGCGCCAGCCGATCCATCTCGCGTTCGAAGAACCGGTGAACGCCGCCACCGTCCGACTTCGCGCGGTACAGCGCCATGTCGGCGTTGCGCATCAGCTCCTCGGTTGTCGTGCCGTCGCCGGGCGAAAGCGCAACCCCGATGCTGGCACCGATGACGACCTCGATGCCGTCGATGTCATAGCTGGCGCTCAATATCTGGATCAGCCGGGTTGCAAAGTCGCTCACCTCGTTCGGCGAGACGTCGGAGGCAAGTATGACCGCAAACTCGTCGCCACCGAGCCGGGCCGCGAGATTGCTGCCGCGAACCTCCGACTGCAGCCGGTCGGCGACCAGCTTCAGCAGGCGGTCGCCCATCGGATGACCGAATGAATCGTTGACGTTCTTGAACAGGTCGAGATCGACGCACAGCACGGCCACTCGATGGCTTCCGCCATGGTCCTGTTCCAGCGCCTGGCGAAGACGATCCTGATAGAATTCCCGGTTCGGCAGATTGGTCAGGCCATCGTGGTGCGCCATGTAGGCGATCCGGGCCTCGGCCTTGCGCCGTTCGGTGATGTCGACGACGGCGACGAGGTAGCCATCGCGTCCCTCGAACATCACCCGCCGTCCGAACGTCAGCACATGAATCTCGCCGCCGTCGGCCTTGAGGTGCCGCCAGTTGCCGCTCGAATGATAGGCGTCGCCGATCTCTTGCAGCGCCTCCTTGTGACTTGTCCATTCATCCCTCGGCCAGATCTCCTGGAGCTTCATGCGCAGGAACGTCGCACGGCTATATCCGTAATGCTGCACCGCCGCGTCGTTGACGCTCAGGAACCCGGTCGTTCCGGCGTCGAACACCCACATCGGCATCGGGTTGTTGTCGAACAGCAATCGAAACGAGGCTTCACGCCGCTTGAGCGCCGTAACGTCGGATACCGTCAGCGAGAGAATGTCGCCGAATGCGGTCGCGCCCAATTTCAGGTTGCGATCGTCGCTGTCGATTTCGAACTGGTCGCGGTTGCCGCTGTTGACGACCTCCAGCAACCGCTCGACGACCTCCGGCGAACACAGCAGGTTTCCCCTGGCGCTGAGCCGGCGCCACAGCAATCCGGCCGAAGGCACCTTCAGCAGCCGCGAGGCCCCCTGATTGTGATGAACGATCTGGAAGTCGAACGGCCGCCCTTGGGAATCGCGAATCGCCGCAAGCGACAGCACGCCCTCGTCGGTCGCGGAGAAAATCGCATCGAGCAGATTATAGGAGGGGGCCCGCTCGTTGACATAGGCGCCGATCAGGATGCTGCCCCAGCGTGACGATGTGGGGAGCGCCAGGACATCGTAGGTCTGAACCACGCCATCGCGCACGCAGTGCGCAGCGGAAAGGTAAGGCCGACCGTTGGCGAGCGCGCAGGCGGCTGCTTCGCCGAGTGCGGTCGCGCAATCGGGCGACAGCGCGGCGACCGGGATGTCCCAGCGGTCGTTGCCCAGCCAGTTCTGGACGTAGCGGCCGGCGCGCGACACTTCGAGCACGTTGTTGTTGTCCTTGAGCAGGACGATGTGATCCGCCAGCCGGCCGAGGCTTCCCAGCATCACATCTTCATAACGCGGCAGCCTTTCGCCCGGCCGAAGTGCTGCCTGCCACTTGCGTTGCAGGACCGGGACATCGTCGAACATTTCGGCGTTGATTTTTCCCGATGGCTTCCTGGCAGCAAGCATGACATTCCCCACAACGCGCAACAATTCCGCACGTCATCCAATGCAGGCGCGCTTAATGCGCTGTAAAAATCGCGGGCGTAGGGCGCCGAACCGGCGATTATGACAGTTTTAAGCCATGCGATGGTTAGTGCGCGTTAGAGACTATGACGGCCGTCGAAGGGATCGTGACGTGCTGATCCAACGCCGCAAAAGCTAGTGCGCGACGACCTCGACCTCGCCGTCGACGCCGTTGACGACGTTAAAGGAGCGCTCGTACACCTTGCCCTCGTTCTTGGCGATGGCGCGATACTCGCCTTCGGACAGCACGACGCGTGGAAATGCGCCGATCGACTCCTTGATGACGTCGCCGCCCGGCGTGATCACGGACCATGCGGTGTTCGCCAGCGCTTCACCGCCTCGGTCGCTCACCAGTTTCAGGGTAATGACCGCGGCACGATGGGTGATGGTGACGTCGGTCAGCTTGCCGGCCTGGACGCGAATGTCGGAGCGCACCACGGAGTTGGCGTCGCCGTAATTGGAAACGATGTAGTAGGTCCCCTCCGGCAGCAGCGCGACATCGCCGGCGGCGACGCTCGGCACCACCGAGGCGCGTTCGCCGACTTCAAACTGGCTGCCCTTGTAGATCGCGAACGAAATCTGGTTCTGCGGAATCTTCGAGGTGCCGACGCGGCCTTCGATGCGCAGGCCGCCCGCCGGAAGCACGAAGGATTCGCGGTCGGTCTCGGCCTTCAGGGTCACCGGTCGCACCGCGCTGACCAGTCCGAACGCGACATGGACCACATAGCTGCCCGGCGGCAGTACGATATTCGGCGTGGCGCCGTGCTCTTCGCGGATCAGTTTGAACGTCCCGGTGTCGTCCGGCCGGTCTGAAAATATCCGCCACACCAGCCCGCTGTTGATGACCGGCAGGTCCTTGCCGTAACGGGCCGTGAGCGCCAGCACGGCCTGGCTGGGCGACGATGCGCCGGGAGGCGCCATCACCGGCGGCGCCACGTTGGCGATCGGGGGTTGCGTCAACGGCGCGGGTAGATTCGGCATCGACGACGGGCCAGACGGAGGCGCCAGATTCATCGCCGGCCCCGCCGGGGCTTCCGGAACCGAGGCCGGGGGGATCGGCGGCGGCCGATCGGTAAACATTTGAGCCGAAACGGAGACCGGAACCAGGGCGACGATAATTGCGGCGAGCATAAGTGTCGCACGCCCGCGCCTGGATCCGCTGATGCCCTGACTTCCGATCGCCATAATGGATGCTTTTCACTGAAAACGCGGCAAATTCAAGCCTCCCCTCGATCGACGGACGCGATGGAACCCGCAAGGAGGCCGGGTATTACCCTCCGGGCACCGCAGTCGCGTCACATTCTCTCCCCCACCCGCGGCATAAACCATGCTTGTCGTCGATTCTGGCGGGATCGGACCGCAGCTTGTAGCCTTGCGTCCTCAGGAGATTGCCTCGGTGCTGGATAATTTGATCGGGCGCGGCCAAAACGGCTCCAATGGCCGCGACAAGGTGGGGCTCGGCAGCATCCGGCGGCCGGTTATCGGGCTGGCGCTCGGCGGCGGCGCCGCGCGTGGATTCGCCCATATCGGAATCGTCAGGACATTGATCGCCCACGGCATCGTCCCCAATGTCGTGGTCGGCACCTCGATCGGCGCGGTGGTCGGCGGGGCCTATGCCGCCGGGCATCTCGATACGCTTGAAGAATGGGCGCGCAGCCTGCGGCCGCGGAATATCCTGGGCTATCTGGATATCCGCCTCAACGGCTCAGGCCTGATCGGCGGTGACAAGCTTGCCGCCCAGTTGGAAATCGCCATGGGCCAGACCCTGATCGAGGACCTGCCATTGAAATTCGCGACGGTAGCGACCGAGGTCCGCACCGGCCATGAAATCTGGCTGACGCACGGCCGCATGGTCGATGCGATGCGCGCCTCCTATGCGCTGCCCGGGATATTCTCGCCGGTTCTGGTTGGCGACCGCTGGCTGGTCGACGGCGCGCTGGTCAATCCGGTGCCGGTATCGGCGGCGCGCGCGCTGGGCGCGGAAATCGTGATCGCCGCCAACCTCTCAAGCGACGTATTTACCCACTCAACGACGATCTATGCTCACGGCGCGTCGGCCGCAGCGCCGGAGAACATGGTCGAGGTCGCGGCGCCGAAGCGCGGTCTGGGCAGGTTGTTTTCTCCGGAACGCACCGTGAAGCGCGAGTTTTTCGGCAGCGGCGGACGGCCGGGTATCTCTTCGGTCATGGTGGACGCCTTCAACATCATGCAGGACCGCATCACCCGCGCCCGCCTCGCCGGCGATCCACCCGATCTGTTGATCTCGCCCCGGGTCGGTCAGATCGGCTGGTTTGACTTCCACCGCGCCGACGATCTGATCGCGCATGGTGCACGCGCCGCGGAGCGCGCCATCATCTCGATCCAGGAAGCGATCCACGTTCTGGCGCCGGGGACTGCCAGCGATGCGGCAGTCGACAAGGTTCCGCGAGCGCCCTGACGCCGGAATCAGGCGGTCTTGATGTAGTCGCGCAGCGCTTCCTGCTCCATCTCGTATTCCCGCACGCGCCATTTCACGATGTCGCCGATGGAAATCAGGCCGACAACCCGGTCGCCCTCGACCACCGGCAGATGCCGGAACTTTCCGAGCGTCATCATCTCCATGATCGCTGCTACAGTGTCGGACTGTTTGCAGCTGATGACCTTCTTCGTCATCACCGCGCTGACGGGTTCGTCGAGCACCGCGGCCCCGCGTCCGCCAAGCACGCGGACGATGTCGCGCTCCGACAGGATGCCTTCGATGCGGCCCGTGCTCATCACCAGGACGGCGCCGATCTTCCGTTCCCCCAGGATCTTGATGGCGGAGGAGAGCTTCGCCCGCGGCTCGACGCTCTGGATGTCGTGGCCTTTGGTATCGAGAATTGCACGTACCGTCATTGTCGTCTCCCTGAATCCGATCGCGCCCTTGAGCGAGCGCGGTCTTTATTCACCTGAGTCTTCAATCAACAGTTCAGCGCCGGTTTCGTTGCGGGCGCATTGGGAAGGCACGGCTTCCCGGAGCATATTCGCGGGGCCAAGGCCGTGCCGCAGCAAGGCGTGATGATGGATGAAATCGCGTTGCGCCGCAAGCAAGGATCAGCCGCGGTCCGATCCGTCATCGTAGGACGCATCTGCAGCATGGGGCGCCGCGCGCGGAACCGGATCGAACAGCGAGAACAGCAACAGGCCGGCGAGAAAGCCGCCGATATGCGCCTGCCAGGCGACGCTGGCGCCGTCCGCGCCGATGGCGATCGATCCGACGCCGAAGATGATGTTGACGCCGAACCAGACGCCAAGAAACCCGAGCACGCGCCCGTCGCGCAACGCACGCATCAGCGACAGCGCCGGCACCTTTGCGGCGTCATCCGCATCGCCGCGACTGAACGACAGGAAGCTGCCTCGCACGAAGGCAAAGCGAATCGCGGCCGCCATGGTGCCCGAAACCGATGCCGAAGCGCCGATCATCGGCGCCACCGCATGCTCATGGGTGACAAGATGCGCCAGCGCGCCGGCCGCGGCGGTCACCGCCATGAACACGAAAAACCGGACCGCGCCAAAGCGGCGCGCCAGCGCGCTGCCGAACGGCAACAGCCACAATACGTTGAAGCCGATATGGCTGAGATTGGCGTGCAGCAGCGAATAGGTCACAAAGGTCCAGACCTTGGCGCCCTCGCCGCCGGGAAAGTCGAGCGCCAGCAGCGTCGAGTCGTAGCGTCTCGGAATGAAGCCGAAGACGTCGATGGTCCAGTTTTCCAGATCCGGCGGCAACAGCACGCGCAGGTGAATGAACGCCAGCAGCAGGACATAGGCGGTCAGCGCGCCGGGCAGCGTCAGGATCGGCTCGCGCGGGGGAGCGTGCGGCAATTCCGGCGGGGATTCGGATGGAGATTCCAAGGGGTCGAAGACCTCAGGCGGCGGCTCATTCGAGCGATTGCGCCCCATTAGAGCGTTTTGGGGCGAAGTGGAAGCCGGTTGACGTGAAGAAAACCCGTCAAACGCCAGATGTCGCCGCAAGATACCGCAACGGCCAAAGAAAAAGGGAGGACTCTGAGAAAGCCCTCCCTTTGCTTCTGCTGGTCTTCTTGCGCGAGGGCCCGGGTCAAATCCCCACCCCTCCCCGCGCAAGCGACCAATCTGTTCGACGCCGCCTGTGTCACAACCCCGCCGAACCTGGAGAACCCGGCGGGGGATCGAGTGACCGGACACTAGCAGGCTGCCGCCGATCGCCAACCGCATAGTTAACTTAACGTTAACGGCGCAAAGCCGGCGCCGACAGCCGCTGCGGCATGGACGCTGCAAAGCCGGTCCTGCACAACAAACCGAGGCAGGCGTGTGCGCGATTGCGGGACAGATATGTCCCGCCGCGCCGGGCCCCAGGGGCAAGGGCAAGACATGAAACATCCGTCCAGCCGCGATTTTTTCGCCTATTGGGATGAAAAACGTGCCGGCGCGCGCGCACCGGAGCGCAGCAAGATCGAACCCGGCGCGGTTCGCGAACTGCTCGGCGATATCTTCGTGCTGTCCTACGACAGCGCCGCCGGCTACCCGTTCCGCGTCGCCGGCACACGGATTTGCGCGCTGCTCGGTCGCGATCTCAGGGATCGAAGCTTTTCATCGCTGTTTACCCAGGACGGCCGCCGCGAGATCGAAGACATCATTACGGTGGTGACGGAAGAAATGCTGGCCGCGGTCGCCGGCATCACCGCGACGTCGGAAGACGGCGCGACGGCGCATCTGGAATTGCTGCTGCTGCCATTCAACAACCGCGCGCACACGCCGCTCAGCCTGACCGGATCGCTCGCACCGTTCGGAGGCGGACACAGCGCGCTGCGGGATTTCAAGCTGACCTCGTGGCGCTATCTCGACCACCCGCCACAGCGTCTGGTTCCCCGCGCCTTGCGGAAACTCAGGATCGCGCGCGGATTCATGGTCTATGAGGGCCTGCGTTAGGACGCGGGCGTATAAATTTCGCCCGACGCGTTGACGGCGAGCGCAGCCTGGTGACCGCAATGAAGCTCGCCGATCGGTACAAGGCTCTGCTGCCGGCCATCCTGCCCGGCCTCAGGCCGCAGCTGACACAAGACCGGCCCGAGATCGAACGCGATTAACGATGCGATGATGCCGATGGCCGCCGAAGCGCTTACGCCATATTATTCCGCGATGGTCGACGGCGCCGCCGCCGTCTACGCCAACAACAAGCCGTAACGGCTCGCCGGGAATCACGCCGTCCCGGGCTCCAGCACCCGCTTGCCTTCCTCCAACTCGGCGGCATCGACGAACAGGTCCGGGACTTTCGCCGCCCGATCCAGAATCCATGCCAGCCCAATCATGATGAGGATGCCGGCGCCGCTGACGACAAGCTGCTCCCAAACACCCCTGGTGTACTGCATCAGGATCCAGTGCGCGCCAAAGGACAGGAATACGCCGAAGCAGAAAATCGGAAGCGAATGCTGGCCGCACAGGATCATCGGGCGTAGCCATTTGGAGGCGAGTATCTCCGATTTGCGCGGGAAATACCGCGAGACGATCAGCGCCAGGGCGAGGAAGTGCGTGAAACGCAGCATATCGAGATCGGTTTTATCGATCGGATAGATCAACTTGATCATCCATTTCGGCACCATGGCGTCGAGGAACGCGGCGTGCCAGGTCATCACGATCAGGAATGAAAACGCAATCCATGCAGAAGCCAATACCAGCGCCGCGCGCGACTGGATGATTGGCCAAAGCCTGGCGACGCCTCCGACACCGCACCATGCCGCGAACACAAACATCAATTGCCAGGCGAATGGGTTGAAGTACCAGGTCGTGCCGGGCGGATAGGAGGCGAGATTCCAGTCGAACCAGCGGGCCAGGACGTACAGGATGACCGAGCCGAGCAAGGTCCAGTCCGGGCGGCGTAGCAGGCCCCACAGAATGAACGGTGCAGCGGCTATCAGCGTTATATAGAGCGGCAGAACGTCGAGGTTGACCGGCTTGTATCGCAGCGTGAGCGCCTGCCCGATCAGCACATCGGGGTGATCAAGGAAATTATGGACGTTGAATTCATCCTTGTACAACGGGTTGTCGAACCTCCTGGCCGTGCGGGCGATCTGCGCCGTAAAGACCAGGAACAGCATGATGTGGGCGACATACATTTCCGCCGCCCGCTTCCACAGCCGCTTCAAGGCGGCGAGAAAATGGCCGGTACGGATGACCGGACCGTAGATGAAGCCTGCCAGATAGCCGGAAATGAAGACGAAGAACTCGGCGGCGTCGCTGAAGCCGTAATTGCGCAGGGTCAGCCAGGAAACGACGTCGTGCGGAATGTGATCGAGGAAGATCATCCACAGCCCTGCGCCGCGGAACAGGTCGAGCCGGAGATCGCGCTCGACGGCATGCGAGAGGAATACATTATCCTGTCTGGCCATCATGCCTTATCCATTTGTCTTGTCGGGTGTCACGACAAGGTTAAAAGAGGCGGCTTCGGAAGACCTGCGAAAAGCCGGCGTGCCGTTACAATTCACTGCGTGCACAGCCCGCAGTCGATGGTCTCAAATAAACCGTCAGCCAAAAAAACTTGCTCCGCTTATTGATACCTGCCGGAATACCGGCGTCAATGTCCGTGTAGGGTCAAAGGCAGCGATGCCGTGGCCAGGATGCGCGACGGAATTGCCTCATGGGGCCGACGTCAGGCCGCCGCCGTGAGTTGACCCGTCTACTCCACCAGTTCCGGCCACGGCACGATGGTGGATTTCACCGTCTTCATCGCCATCGCATCGGCAACCGCGCGGCCGATGCCTTCTTCGGAGAACGGATACAGCGTCTGCATCTCGAGCCAGGGATATTTGGCACGGGTGCGATAGAGCATATCGACACCGAGCGGCAGATCGTTGCCGGTGAATCCCCACGATCCCAGCACGTTGAGGTCCTTGGTGCAGATGCGGTGCCAGGATGTGTTGATCGAGCCGGCATCGGTGAACTGGCCCATCTCGACATAGGTGCCGCCGTCGCGCAGTATTTCGATGCCTTCGGGACCGGCGCTTGGATGACCCGAGCAATCCATCACCAGATCAGCCCCAAAACCGCCGACGATGTCGCGCACGCGCCTGATGCGTTCCTCCGATGTCCCGACCTCATCGATATTGACCGTGGCCTCCGCGCCGAATTTGCGCGCCAGCGCCAGGCGCGGCGCCTCCGGCGCGCCGACGCAGATCACCCTGCCCGCGCCCATCTCCCGCGCCGCGGCGACCGCGAGAATCCCGATCGGGCCGGAGCCCTGGATTACGACAGTATCGCCCCAGGTGAAGCCGCCGGCGCGGGTGGCACGGTTGAAGGCGCGGATGCAGGAGGTCAACGGCTCCGACAAGGCGCCCAGCCGCAGCGACATGTCGTCCGGCAGCTTGTAGATCTTGGTGCCCGGCAGCATATCGAGATCGACATAGACATATTCGGCCCAGCCGCCCCACAGATGCGGCGCCTTGTCGAAACCGAGATAGCGGCCGTAATAGACCGGCGTCAGGCACTTGTTGGCGCTTTGCGGATAGTGAACGCAGTAATAGCAATGGCCGCAGGGCATCAGCGGCGGGATCATCACCTTCGAGCCGACGCTGAGCGGCTTGCTCATGAAGTCTTCGCGGAATTCGGAGCCGACCTCGACCAGTACGCCGCCGATCTCATGGCCCAGTGTGAACGGCCACGGCAGCGGCTTCGGCCAGTGGCCTTTCAGAATATGGAGATCGGTGCCGCAGACGCCGCAGGCGCCGACCTTTATCAGTGCCGCCTTCTTCGGAATTTTCGGCCACGGCACGGTACGAATGACCGGCTGCCCGCCTGGACCATCATAGGTGCATACGCGGATCTGTTGCATGGGCTTCCTTGTTGCAGGCTTCCTCTCGCGCCTCTTTTTCTTTGTTGATGACGCGGGTGAACGTTATTCGAGACAAAGCGCAATGCCAATGTGGCGGTCTTCGGACCGCACCGCGCGTCGCCAAAAATCCCGGGCGTCTGCATCCCGGACGCCCGCCCGGGTTGAAGCAGGCCGTCTGCTCGCACCTGATGCAACCGCCGCTAACGGCTCGTTAACCCTGCTGGCCGTAGGGTCAGGCGACACCGAAAGCCGGTTGTCGGGTGGCGAAGATGTCGTTGGCGCACAAAAAATCCAATCTTCCGGCCGCCGAGGAGCGACGGCGCTTCCAGCGGGTGAAAGTTCATCTGCTCGGGCGCTACATGCTGCCGGACCGGCGCGAATTTCCCTGCCAGATCATCAATATGTCGCCGGGTGGCCTGGCCCTGCTGGCGCCCGGCATCGGCAATGTCGGCGACCGCGTGATCGCCTATCTCGACCATATCGGCCGGGTCGAGGGCAAGATCACCCGCATTATCGACAACGGTTTTGCGATGAGCGTGGGCGCCACCGCCCGCAAGCGCGACAAGCTCGCGGCGCAACTGACCTGGCTCGCCAACCGCGACATTCTCAACCTGCCGGAAGACCGCCGCCACGACCGTATCGTGCCGCGCAATCCGATTTCGCTCCTCACGCTCGAGGACGGCACCAAGATGACGTGCCGGATTATCGATATGTCGCGGTCCGGCGCCGCCATCGCGGCGGAAAATCGCCCGCCGCTCAAATCGCTCGTCATGCTCGGCAAGGTTCAAGCCCGGGTGGTGCGAAACCTCGAGGAAGGCTTCGCGCTCGAATTCGTTCACGAGCAGGTGGCCGATACGCTCGAAGACAGCGTTACCGCGCGGTAAGGTCCGTCTGAAGCGCCCCGCTCCGCGAATTCATCGGCGGCGCGCCGCCGGCTTCGACAGATACTCCCGCGATCGCGCCTCGCTTTTGAGCGGGGCCAACTTGTCGGGATCGACCCGCATTGCCGGGTTCCTCCGAACTCACCGGAGACAGCGTTACCGCACGGTAAAGCGCCGGGCGCTGCGATTTCCCGTTTTTCCGGGGCCTGAAGGCGATACCTGCATTGCCGGGTACCGCCTTGCGCCGTTCGAACCACGCGCCGGCTCGGTTAACGTGGCCGGCCTTTGCCGCCGCAACCGCCGTATTGGCGGGCCATGAGTCATTAATAGATAAAATTTGAATCAATTGCAGTTGCCTAAAATTCTAATCGAATTTTATTCAAGTATAGATCGAATTATCTTCAGTATTTACCTGTATTCGCTTCAATTGTACTTGGCTTACTTAGCGGCGGCGCAAAACCTTTGTGCGAAACGTGGTCCCAACAAGAAACGGGGGCCACAATGTTTGGGTTCAGGGGACGGGGAAAGGGATTGGCGGTCGTCGCCATCCTGTTGGGGTTGAATGTATCGGCGCACGCCGCCGACGAAAGAACGCTTTATGCAAGCCTCGGCGACACCACGCGCGCGCCGATCGGATGGGTTGAATTCTGCGCCGAGAATGCCGGCGAGTGCCGGGGTGGTACGTCGCAGCCACGCGATATCGTGATGACGCAGGCGGCCTGGCGCGATCTTTTGCGCGTCAACCGCTGGGTCAACGAGACCGTCAAGCCGATGACCGACATGGATCATTGGGGCGTTGTCGAGAAATGGTCGTTGCCGACCGACGGCTACGGCGACTGCGAGGACTACGTGCTCTTGAAGCGCAAGACGCTGATCGATGCCGGATGGCCGCGCGAGGCGCTGCTGATCACGGTGGTGCGCGACAAGATGGGCGAAGGCCACGCGGTGCTGACGGTCAAGACCGACAAGGGCGAGTTCGTTCTCGACAACCAGAACGAAAACGTCGTGGCCTGGACCGAGACCGGATACCGCTTCGTCAAGCGCCAGTCGCAGAGCAACCAGAATGTCTGGGTTTCGCTTGGCGATGTCCGCCCCGCAGTCGCCACCGCCAGCGCCCGCGATCGCCAGTAACGAGAACGAGACAACAGGACACGCGACCCGGTCACATCCCCACCCCTCCCCGTCCCAGACCGGATCGCGCGCGGCCAGCCCTCCCCCAAGGGCTGGCCGCAACTTTTTGGGATTCATGACAGCTTGTGCATGGCGTCCTTCCGCTTTGACGCGGCGAACGGAACGTCGTCATTTCCGCTTCATCCGGATCGGCTGACATGGTCGGCACGGTCGGGCGCTCGCGGGCGACGTCGGCCAGCCCGAGTTCATGCCGAATTGCAAATTGATCTATCGGCGCCTCGCTGTGAGCCGCGCGGCCTACAGCCAATTAATTCCCGCCAGCGGCAGCACCCGTTGAAGGATCGCCGCCAGGCACAGCAGCGCCACCAACAATTTGAGAAGGCCTGCCAGGCGGGATTCATTGACAAACCTATCAATGGCCCAAAAGCAAATTGCACCGACGACACAAATAATCAGGATTCCGATCAAGAGCGAAAGCATGGAAACCCCCTGTATTGGCGCGGCAACGACACGCGCGCGCCGCTCCGGATGAAAACTAACTAAAGATCAGCTTCGGCTCGTGCGCAGGCCGCAGCTCCGCAATGTCAATCTGTCCAATTGGCGCACCCTCGCGTTGCGGTAGATCAATTGCATGAAGCGCTTCCGGGATCATCGTTCGTCAATCTTTCCGAAGACGACGGCTCCGCCGGAGGTCGCGGTGGGGCGCAGAACATCTGGAGATTTTGCTATGAACAAATCGTTCCGAATGATGCTTACGCTGATGGTCGCCACGACGCCGTGGCTCGTCGCGCCAGTCATCGCCGCGCCACTAACGTCCCCGCTGATGCTGAAAAGCGCGGCGGTGCCGTCGGTGGAGACCGTGCAATACCGCCGCGGTTACGGTTACGGCTACGGCGGCGCAGCCGTCGGGCTCGGCATCGCAGGCGCACTCATCGGCGGGGCGATTATTGGCGCAACGCAGCCCTACGGCTATTACGGCTACCCTTCCGGCTATTACGGCTACCCGCCCGGCTATTATGGTCAGGCCTATGCCGTTCCGGCTCCCTACATTGGTGGCGACGCAGTCGCCTATTGTATGCAACGCTTCCGGTCCTATGACCCGTATTCGGGCACTTATCTCGGTTACGACGGCCTGCGGCATCCATGCCCGTGATGTTGACAACTTAAGTCTCGGCTCGTCTGACGCGCAAATTGCCCGAATTTGGACCGCGTCCAAACACTGGATCGGAACTGACGCTCTTCAAGCAACCTATCGATGCAATACCGGATGCTCTTGCCCAAGGCGTCCGAATAGCGGCCTCAGCATGTACCCCCGTGCTGGGGCCGTTTCTTTCGGGGCAACATTTGCTGGGGGGACGGCGGCGACGACGGTGAAAGATCCACCGCCACGTTACGGCACGAACTTGAATACTCACCTTTATAAGAGGCCGCCAATTGAGCCGGAAGCTCATCGCATCGAAAACAACGACAAACTCCGGAGACTGGAATTGGCCTATTTAGGGCGGGTCTCGGGTCTCCGGGCGTTTGTGACGAACGTATAGGACTAAGCAGCCTTGCCTGGTGCGGCCACCTTCTCCGATGCAGGACTCGGGCTCGGCGGAGCGCCCGTCTTGATATCGATTGTCTTGGTGGTCTTC
>JBAVEE010000690.1:0-10081 GCA_049587575.1 Bradyrhizobium sp. | reverse complement strand
CGCACCTGATCCGGCGAAGGCGCCGTCGCAGCGGGACGCGGGCGAGCGACAGGAGCCTCGACCATCACTGGCGGCAGTTCTGTTTGCTGAGCTTCAGCGCCCGAGAACGAGGCGACTGCCATGAGGCCCGCTACCGCGGAGACGTTGCGACCGGAGTAGCCATCGATTTTTTCGTTGACCGGGTTCATCGCCACGTTCGAACGCAGCGACCTCGGTGCCTTAGCCTGGTTCATCAACCCCGCCCCTGACCACACATTCCGCTCTTCACGCAATCGGACGCGCATTGAGCCAGTGACGGGTTGGTATCGGCCGTTGAATTCGGGGTCAACGCGACGACGACGTTTGGATGCTTGAATCCATCCAGATCAAATCGATTCTAATCTCAAGCTTGAAATCATTCTAAACCGCGGGTTGAATCGCTCTGACTGCACGCACGAAGTGCCCGCCAATCGGGCCCTCCCGAGCACGATACACACTTATCAATCTGCGCTGGGCGGCTTCATCAGCGAGAAAAGCTCGTCGATGGTTTGCTGCGCGATCTGGCGCACGCGTTCGGTATTGTTCATTCCCGCGATGTTGATGCCCTTCACGACAGCCCTGATCTCGTCGCGAAAGTCCGTTAGAAACCGCAATGGATCGGGCGAATTGTTCGCAACGCGTGCGATCAGACCGGTGATCAGCAATTGGCAGGCGATCATACGTCCGTTCAGCTCATCCATTGTTCGCCCCGATTGGTTTTGCCGCAGCAACGCCAATACGCCGTCCGCGCCTGGCCCTCTTAGTACATCGCAGCGGGCATCGCGCTACAGCGGATCCCCTTCCCTTCGAGAGATTCTAAAGCGCGGGTCGCTTCGCACCCCGATGGCGGGTTCGTTCAGACGGCGGGGCTGATGGCGACGACCAGCCCATCGTCGCGTTGCTTTACGGCCGTTGATTGGGAATTCAGCTCGGACGCTTACGACGCCAGCGCCTTCATCTCCGCATAGAGGTCCGACTTCCCCTCGAACCCGATGCCCGGCAAATCCGGCATGGTGATGTGGCCGTTCTCGACGCGAACGCCGTCCGGGAAACCGCCATAGGGCTGGAACAGATCGGGATAGCTCTCATTGCCGCCAAGGCCGAGGCCGGCGGCGATATTCAGCGACATCTGATGGCCGCCATGCGGAATGCAGCGGCTCGGCGACCAGCCCTGGGCCTTGAGCACGCCAAGCGTACGCTGATATTCGCAAAGGCCGTAGGACAGCGCGCAGTCGAATTGCAGCCAGTCGCGGTCGGGCCGCATCCCGCCGTAGCGCAGCAGGTTGCGCGCATCCTGATGGCTGAACAGGTTTTCGCCGGTCGCCATCGCCGCCGGATAGAATTCCGCCAGCGCCGCCTGAAGCTGGAAGTCCAGCGGATCGCCGGCCTCCTCGTACCAGAACAAGGGATAGTCGCGCAGCATCCTGGCGTAGGCGATCGCGGTCTCCAGATCGAACCGGCCATTGGCGTCGACGGCGAGCTGCGCGTCCTTGCCGATCTCCTCGAGCACGGCCTCGATGCGCATGCGATCTTCCGCGATCGGCGCGCCGCCGATCTTCATCTTGACGACGTTGTAGCCACGATCGAGATAGCTTCGCATCTCGCCGCGCAGCATCGACAGCCCCTTGCCGGGGTAATAGTAGCCGCCGGCGGCATAGACGAACACGCGCGGATCGGCGTTGCGACCGTGGCGCTCGGCAAGCAGCCGAAACAGCGGCTTGCCCGCGATCTTGGCGACCGCATCCCACACCGCCATGTCGATGGTGCCGACCGCGACCGAGCGCTCGCCGTGGCCGCCGGGCTTTTCGTTCGACATCAGGGTCGACCAGACCTTGTCCGGATCGAGATTGTCGCCGGCCTCATCGAGCAGCGCCTTCGGATCGGCCTCCTTCAGCCGCGACGCGAACCGCTCGCGGATCAATCCGCCCTGTCCGTAACGGCCGTTGGAATTGAAGCCGTAGCCGACCACACGCCTGCCGTCGCGCACCACGTCGGTGACGACGGCGACCAGGCTCGTCGTCATCTTGGTGAAGTCGATATAGGCGTTGCGGATCGGCGAGGAGATCGGCTTCGTCACTTCACGGATGTCGACGATACGGACGGACATGGTTTTGGCTTTCGCGGGATGGCTGGAACTAGCTACATCGTCATTGCGAGCGAAGCGAAGCAATCCATGACTGCATCACGGGCGGATGAATGGATTGCTTCGTCGCAAGTGCTCCTCGCAATGACGAAAGCACTCAGGACGCAGGTTTATCGCGAAAATACGGCTCTACCGGGCCGTGGACCTTGATGGTCAGCGGATTGCCGTAGCGATCCTTGGCGTTACCGGCGGTCACGCGAACCCAACCTTCGCTGACGCAGTATTCCTCGACATTGGTCTTCTCGACGCCCTTGAAGCGAATGCCGACGTCGCGCGCCAGCACCGCTTCATTGTAGTACGGGCTTTTCGGATCGCTCGACAGCCGGTCCGGCAACTGGTCGGTGGTCATGGCTTCGTTCTTCTCGTTCACAATAGTGCCTCGATTTCCTTTGTAAGGGCTTCCGGGCTTGTCGTCGGCGCATGCCGCGCGACCACCTTGCCCGAGCGATCGACCAGAAATTTGGTGAAATTCCATTTGATCGACGAGCCGAGCAGCCCGGATTTCTCGCTCCTCAAATAATGATACAGCGGATGCGCGTTGACGCCGTTGACGTCGATCTTGTCAAACAACGGAAAGCTGACGGCATAGTTGGTCGCGCAGAATTGCTGAATCTGCGCGGCGTCGCCGGGTTCCTGGCGCCCGAACTGGTTGCACGGAAATCCGAGTACCGAAAAGCCGCGCGAGCCGAAGGTCTTTTGCAGCGCCTCAAGGCCCTTGTATTGCGGGGTAAATCCACAGGCGCTCGCGGTGTTGACGATCAACAGAACCTGACCTTCGAACCGTTTCAGCGGAACGTCCTCGCCGGCGAGCGATCTTGCCGTGAAATCGTAAATGCTGGCCATGCGGTTTCTTCCAGCCCGTTATTTGCCGGCGGGATCGACCGGCGCCGGCGGCGTTCCGCCTGCTTCGATCGCCTCGCCCGCGAGCAGGCACAAATCCTCCCGGTAGCGACCGGAGACCACTTGAACGCCGACCGGAATCCGCCCCACCAGGCCGGTGGATACCGTTAGCCCAGGCAACCCCATGAAGGGAATCGCAATTTGCGTCAGCTGGGCCTGCCAAACCCGCGTGAACGAGGCTTCATCGCGCAGGTCCAGCCCGTCAGGGAACGGCAGTTCGCCGGATACCGGCATCAGCAACACCGAATAGGTCTCGAAGAACTGCAGCCATTCGCGCGCCAGCGTCGCCCGCCGCGTCAGGGCCCTGGAGAACGCGGCGGCGTCGAATGGAAAGACCATGGCCCGGTTGCCGCGCAGGCACGCCAGCGCGCCGGGATCGCCTTCACGCTCGGCGGCGTCGAGCTGGGCTTCATAGCCGTCGCCAAGCCAAAGCCTGGTCTGAAGGTCGGCGGCCTCGCGCAGTGGCGGCGTGGCCGCGATCTCCTCGACCGTCCACCCGGCCCGCTCCAGGCGCTTGCCGGCATCCGTCACCGCCGCCTTCACCTCCGCGGCGGTCTCCAGCCCGTCCGGCTGAAGACACAACGCGGCCCGCTTGGGCATTACCGGCCCTTCCAGCGGCGCCGGCACCCACCAGGGATCGCGAGCGTCGTGAGCGGACATCGCCGCCAATGCGATCCTGAGATCGCCGATGGTACGCGCCAGCGGACCGGATACCGCAGAGATCTGCGGCCCGATCGGGCGTTCGGGCAGCGAGGCATTGAAGGCCGCGATGCGGCCGACCGTTGGTCGCAGGCCGTGAACGCCACAGGCATAGGCGGGATAGCGGATCGATCCCGCGATATCGGTGCCGTGCGCGATATGGCCGATGCCGGAGGCCACCGCCGCCGCCGCGCCGCCGGATGAGCCCCCCGGGGTGACGGCCGGATCGCGCGGATTTTTGGTGTCGCCATGGATCAGGTTGGTGGTGAACCAGCGATAGGAAAATGCCGGGCAGTTGGTGCGCCCGAGAATCACCGCACCGGCCTTGCGCAAATTGTCCACCACTGGACTGTTGCTGCGCGCGATGACGTCGCGCTGCAGCTTGAGGCCGTTGGTGGTGGCGAACCCTGCCTGATCGATATTGGCCTTGATGGTGACGGGCACCCCCGCCAGCGGGCCGGCATCTTCGCCGCGCGCGATCGCCGCATCGATCAGGGCGGCCTGTGCCAGCACCTCTTCCGGCCGGTGGTCGACCACCGCATTGACCTTTGGATTGACGGCGTCCAGCCGGGCCAGCGCTGCGGATGCCGCCTCCTTCGCCGAAACCGTCTTCGACCTTATCAGGCCAGCGAGTTCAGTACCCGGCAGGCGCCAGAGATCTTCCATCGAAAACTCCCTCTCATCGCCGAAAATTGTAGCGCTGTCGCGACGGCAGCGCCATACCGTTGGGCCTCAAAGCCTAGCGGACGCGGGCGATGTAATATGCAAGGTCGGCGATTTGCTCTTTGGTGACCGGCTGCATCACCTCGGCCATGGTGCCGTCGTAGCCGTGGCGGCTGTTGTCCTTGTATTCGCCGAGCGTCTTGGCGAGATAATCCTCGCGCTGGTTGGCAATACGGGGGACGTTTTCCTTGCCGGAAAAGTCGGGATTGTGGCAGGCGTTGCAGCGGTTCTGTTGGGTGAGCGCCTGGCCACGTTGCATTCGCGCAGGCTCACCCGCATCGGCCGGCGGCACCGGTTTCGGCAGTTTGGCAATGAAATCGGAAAATTTCTGAAGATCGTCGTCGGTGAGGCCCTTTGCCATTTCGTTCATCGGCTCAAACGTCCGCAGTTTTTCGCGAAACATGAAGAGCTGGATCAGCGCATAGGGCGCCTGCTGGGCGCCGAGCGAGGGCGTATAGGCGGTCTCGGATTGTCCGTGTTCTCCGTGGCAGCCAAAACAGGCGGCCGTGCGCTCTTCAATAGTCTCCGCACTCGCCGAAACGGCCAGCGATGCAAACGCCAGTGCCAACATTATTCTTCGCATCGACTTGATCCTGAGCAACACCGTCCAAAAAACGAAAATCGGGGGCAGCTTACGCTGCCCCCGATTGTTGTCCGCGATTTACTGCCCGGCGACCTTCTGCTTGCCGTAGGTGATGCGATAGACGGCGCCGTTCCAGTCGTCGGAGACCAGGAGCGATCCGTCTTTCATCTGCATCACGTCGACCGGCCGGCCGACATACTTGTTGTCTTCCAGGAAGCCCGTGATGAACGGCTCGATCGACTTGACCGTTCCGTCCTTGTTCAGATGAACAGCGACGACATCGCCGCCGAACTTCTTGGACCGGTTCCAGGAACCGTGCCGGGCGACGAAGATCACGTTCTTGTAGCTCTTCGGGAACATGTTGCCGGTATAGAACCGCATGCCGAGCGCGGCCGCGTGGGGTCCCATCAAGCCGACCGGCGGGGTGAACTCGCTGCAGGAATGTCCCCAGCCGAATTCGGGGTCCGGAATGTTGCCCTGGTAGCAGTACGGCGCGCCGAAATCCTCGCCGACCTTGGTGATGCGATTGAGCTTGTCCTGGGGAACGTCTTCCGACATCCAGTCGCGGCCGTTGTCGGTGAAATACATCTGCTTGTTTTCGGGATTCCAGTCGAAGCCGACGGAGTTGCGCACGCCAAGGGCGACCACTTCGGCGCCCGTCCCATCGAGGTTGATCCGCCGGATCTGGCCGTGGGCGTCGTCATGCAGGACGTTATTGCCGGGCTGGCCGACCGGAATATACAGCTTGTTGTCCGGCCCGATGGCGATGAACTTCCAGCCGTGGGCTTCGTCCTTGGGCAGTTTGTCGTAAATGACCGTCGGCTTCGGCGGAGAGTCGAGATTGTCTTCCACCTTGTCGATCTTGGAGATCTTCGAGAGCTCGGCGATGTACAGCGTGCCGTTCTTGAAGGCGACGCCGTTGGGCCGATAAAGGCCCGAGGCAAGGATCTTGACCGATCGCTTGCCGTCCTTGTTGGCGATGGCATAGACCTTGTCGACCAGGCGGCTGCCGACAAACACGGTGCCCTTGTCGCCTTCGGCGAGCGAACGCGCGTTCGCCATGCCGGCCGCGTAGACCTCGATATTGAAGCCGGCCGGTACTTTCAGCTTTGCCAGCGGCAATTTGTCGGGCGCGGCGGCGATCGGAGGAGCCGCGACGGGCGCAAGCTTCGCCGCCGCTTCGTTATCCGGCCGACCGATCAGGGGCGAACCCGGCGGCAACGCCGGCGCGGCGGCAGGTGCCGCAGCGGGCGGACTGGCCGGCTGTTGCGCGGCAGCGCCAAACGTCAGTACTCCGAAACAGGCACCAGCCAGCAGCAGGCTGCGCGGCGCCGATGAGCATATCCTCATAATTTTCTCCCCTTTGTGGAAGCCGTTGATCCTTGCACGGGGCAAACACATGCCCGTGCCGATGGCCTTCATGCGCACACTCTTGAATATTTTTCCATTGGCGCGCAATCGGAAACATCCCCGGAGCGGCCGGCCGCCCGGAGCCGCAGGGCTGGACTTGGAGGACAGGCGGCGGAGCGGCGCCTCGAACCGCCCCGACTCGTATCAGTGCCTGGTGACCGGAACGTCGGAAACGTCGAGGAGCGCCTCCGTAAACGGAAACTCCAGCACGATCTCACCTTCATCGTCCGTCACTTCAAGGACCGCCGCCAGCAGGCCGCCCTCGGCGCCCTCGGTCTTCAGCAGTTCCCGGATCATGGCGCGGGCGACTTCCCACGCGCGATCAGGATCTCGCAGTTCTTCGCCTTCGGGGTCGGCGATCAATTCATCGCCGATACGCGTATTGAAGAAATATCGCGGCATGGGGTCAAAACCTGTTGCGGTTGCGGACACCCGCTGGGCGCCGTCGATTTCTCACGAATGCTTTATCCGGAGGCGCCTCTGCCTGGTCGGACCAACCTCGGCCTCCTGATAGCCGCCATATGAACCCGTTGATCCATCATTGGTTTGACGCGCGCTCGCACAAACCCGTGATTTTCTATTGCGACGCAACATAAAACCGCAGGTGCTTTGGGATAAAAAAGATTTCGCTGGCGAACTTTTCGTTCCGTATTACCTTATTGGGCAGGGCGGAGTTCGTCCGGTTTTACAAGGAGAGCCAAATGGCCTGGAAAACACCGAAGATCGTCGAAGTGCCGGTCGGCATGGAAATCAACATGTATGCCTGCGCCGCCCGCAAGTAAGCGGCTGCGACAGCTTCATTCCTGACTAAGGTGGACCGCCGGGAGTGACACGTTCCTTACCCGGGGACGCTGTCCAGACCTGCGTCCACCTTTGAAGCTTTTTTGAATATCCAGGCTTGGAAATACCGAGCCTGGGAAATTCCAGGAGACGGATCATGCTTCGCGTCGTCGTCCTGGGCGCCGCGGCGGGCGGTGGAGTTCCGCAGTGGAACTGTGGCTGCCCGGTTTGTCTGGCGGCACGGACCAAGCATCCTGAGCTTCAGAGCACCCAGGCGTCGATCGCGATCAGCGCCGACGGCGATCACTGGTTCCTGGTCAATGCCTCTCCGGATCTGCGCCAGCAGCTGATCGCGACACCGCAGCTTCACCCCGCCCCCGGCAAGCTTAGGCACAGCCCGATATCGGGCGTCATCCTGACCAACGGCGAAGTCGATGCGGTCGCGGGGCTGCTGTCGATGCGCGAAGGCTGGCCGTTCGCGATCTATGCGCACCGCAGGGTGCTGGCGATCCTGAAGTCCAACAGCATCTTCAACGTGCTCAACGAAAAAAATGTGCGGCGCCAGCCGATCGAGGTGGAACAGATGTTCGAGCCGGCGCTGCCCGACGGTTCGCCATCGGGCATCGAGATCCTGCCGTTCGCCGTTGCCGGCAAAGGCGCTTGGTATCTGGAAGGCAAGGTTCACCCGGCAGGAGAGGATGGCGCGGGCGACACGCTCGGCCTTCGGATCCGGGACAAGGCGACGGGCAAGTCCTTCTATTTCCTCGCCGCCTGCGCCGGCGTGACCGACGACCTTAAATCGCGGCTTGCCGGCGCGCCGCTGGTGTTCTTCGACGGCACCGTGTGGCGCGACGACGAACTGATCCTGGCAGGCCTCGGCACCAAGACCGGGCAAGGCATGGGACATATCGCGATGTCCGGGGACAGCGGCGCGATCGCAGCGCTTTCCGGCCTTGGGATCGACAGGAAAATGTTCTTGCATATCAACAATTCCAACCCGGCGCTGCTGCACGATTCCGCGGAACGCAAGGCAGCCGAGCGCGCCGGCTGGAAAATCCCCGCGGATGGAACGGAGATCGCGCTTTGAACGCCATGACCCTCGAAGGGATGACCGCGTTTTCACTCGGCGGCAAAACCCCGCTGAACAACGCCGACGAGCTCGAAGCGGCGCTGCGCCGGATCGGCGCCACGCGCTATCACAATTTGCATCCTTTCCACCGGCTGCTGCATGGCGGCAAGCTGAACAAGGGACAGGTGCAGGCCTGGGCGCTGAACCGCTACTATTACCAGAGCACGATCCCGATCAAGGACGCCGTGGTGATCTCGCGCTTCCGCGACCGCGGGATCCGTCTCGAGTGGCGGCACAGGATCGAGGATCATGACGGCGACGTCGGCTCCGAAGGCGGCATCGAGCGCTGGCTCAAGCTCACGGAGGGGTTGGGGCTCGACAGCGCCTATGTCGAATCCACCGAGGGCATTTTGCCGGCGACACGCTTCGCGGTGGAGGCCTATGTTCATTTCGTGCGCGACAAGAGCCCGCTCGAGGCCATCGCCTCCTCGCTGACGGAACTGTTCGCGCCGAACCTGCACGAAGAACGCATCTCGGGCATGCTGGCGCATTATAATTTCGTCAATCCCGACATCATGAGCTATTTCAGCAGGCGCCTGACCCAGGCGCCGCGCGACGCCGGCTTCGCGCTCGACTACGTCAAGACCCATGCGAACACGCCCGCGGAGCGCGAAGCGGTCTGCAACGCGCTGATCTTCAAGACCAATGTGCTATGGGTTCAGCTCGACGCGCTGTATCATGCCTATGTGGAGGGGCACGTACCGCCGGGAGCGTTTGTGCCGGAACCGGACTAGAGAGAAGCGATGGCACCGAGCCGCAACATCAGTGTCAGCGAGGCGAGCCGGCCGGTTCTGCCACGGCATGCAAAGCTGAAATTCGATGAGACGCGGCAGGTCTGGGTGATCCTGGCGCCGGAGCGCGTGCTGGCGCCCGACGAGATCGCGGTGGAGGTGCTGCAGCTCTGCGACGGCGTCCGCAGCGTCGCCGATATGGTCGACCAGCTCGCCGTCAAATACGCCGCCGAACGCAGCGCAATCGCGACCGACGTCGTCGCCATGCTGCAGGACCTTGCCGACAAGGGATTTTTGACCGAAGCGCGCGAGAAAACATCATGAGTCCGACGCTTACAGATGCCAATGTTTTGGCCAGCGATCCCGCCGACGGGCTCACGGCACTGGAGCGGCGCGGATCGGCGGCGGAGACGTTCGGTATTCCTTTGGCGGTACTCGCCGAACTGACGCATCGCTGCCCGCTGCAATGCCCCTATTGTTCCAATCCGGTCGAGCTTGATCGCGGCGGCAGCGAGCTCACGACGGAAGAATGGAAGAAGGTCCTCTCCGAGTTGGCCGAGATCGGCGTGCTGCAAATTCATTTCTCGGGCGGCGAACCGACCGCACGCAAGGATCTGGTCGAACTGGTCCAGCATGCCAGCGATGTCGGGCTTTACTCCAATCTCATCACCTCGGCGGTGCTGTTGAGCCGCGAAAGGCTTTCCGCGCTGGCCAACGCCGGGCTGTGCCACGTCCAGATCAGCTTCCAGGGCAACGAGCCCGTGGTCGCCGACCGGGTTGCCGGTTTCAAGGGCGCGCACGCCAGGAAAATCGAAGTGGCAAAATGGACGCGCGAGCTGGATTTGCCGCTGACGGTGAACGCCGTCATGCACCGGCAGAACCTGTTCCAGTTGCCCGATATCATCCAGATGGCGGTCGATCTCGACGCCGACCGGCTGGAAGTCGCCAATGTGCAGTATTACGGC
>JBAVEE010000689.1:0-3136 GCA_049587575.1 Bradyrhizobium sp. | reverse complement strand
TCGATCTCGAGCCGCGCGGCCATGTCGTCAAATTGACGATCACGCATGACGACCTTGACGAAGGCGGCAAGACCTTCCTCGGCATTTCGGAAGGCTGGCCGATGGTGATCGCGAGCCTGAAGAGCATTCTCGAGACCGGGCGGCCGCTGCCGTCGGACCTCAAGCCGAGTCCGCAGCAGGAGCCGGCCGATGCCTAAGCCCGAATTCATCTACGTCACCTATATCGAGACCTCGCCGGAAAAACTCTGGCACGCCCTGACCGACGGCAATTTCACCGAACGCTACTGGTTCGGCGCCCGGCTCAGGTCCGACTGGACGGTTGGCTCCTCATTCGAGATGGTGCGAAGCGACGGCACCGTCTCCGATGCCGGCAAGGTCGTCGAATGCGACCCGCCGCGGCGGCTGGCCTATACGTTCGTCAATCAATCGGACCGGTATCGAAACGAATTTCCCGCGCTCGCGACGTTCGTGCTCGAGCCTTATGGCAAGCTCGTCAAGCTGACGCTGACCCATCAGGGCTTCGCCGAAGGCAGCAAGTTTTTCGAAGGCATCTCCAAGGGATGGCCCGCCATCCTGTCCAGCCTCAAGAGCATCCTCGAAACCGGACAGCCGCTCGATATCCCGTATGCCGCGCTGAAACTCGATAGCTGAGGATGCAGGTGAACATCGATCATTTCAAACCCGCCACCGTCTACACCATCTACATCGCCGCCACGCCGGAGCAGGTGTGGCAGGCGCTGACATCGGCCGAATTCAGCCGGAAATATTTCTTCGGCAATGCGGTCGAGGTCGATTTGAGAGTGGGCGGCGCCTATATCGTGCGCACGCCGGACGGAGCGCAGCATATCAGCGGCGAGGTGATCGAATGCGATCCGCCGAAAAAGCTCACGATCACCTTCAACGTCAACTGGCCGGCCCTGATCGAAAAGCTCGGGCCGACGCTCGTGACCTACGAGATCGAGCCCGCCGGCGACGCCGTCCGGCTCACCATGACCGAGGCGCATGACCGGCCGCTCGACGACGATATCCTCTCCGGCGGCCGCCAGGGCTGGCCCGCGATCCTCTCGAGCCTCAAGAGCCTCCTGGAAACCGGAGACGCGCTGGCGATCAAGATGGCTCCGCCGCAACAGATGCTGGCGGCGCTGAAAAAGATCGGGATCGAGACGCCGTAGGTTCCGGTTGTCTCGCCCAGCGCGCAATTGCGCACGGGGAGACTTCCCATGCCGAGCGACAGGGCATTCCTGCTGGACCTGATTCGTGCTATATTGAGCCATGCCCAAGCAAAAAAAACCTGCCGCAAAGAGCGCCAAGACCGGCCGATTCGTGATCGGAGATGCGGCGTTTGCCAAGATAAGTGCGGTCGAGGGCATCCGGATGACTGCCGCGATGAAAAAGCGCGCCGGCGACGCGCATGCCAAGGGACTCACCGCGGAAGAGTATCGCCGCACCATCATTCGCAGCTATCGCAAGGGTTAAGCGAGTTGCATGTATGACGCGATAGACGATCCATACACTACGGCCGATTATCTACGGCATCTCGATGCGCAGGCTTTTTCTGCGAGGGCTGCCCATTCCTGGCCGAGCTGAACGCCATCCATGCTTTCCGCGAAGGTAACGGCCGATCACAGCTGACATTCTTCGCTCTGCTGGCCGACCATGCAGGACATCCGCTCAATCTCGACAACCTTGAGGCAGGGGAAATGCTGGAGGCCATGATCGCAAGCTTTGGTGGCGACGAGCGCAAGCTCGCCGTCGTCATCAAGGGGCTCGTGGGCTAAGCGGCGGCGGTCAGGAAACCACAGGCGCCACGATGCGGCGATAGAGGTGCCAGGTGGCGTGGCCGAGCACCGGCAGCGTCACCAGCAGGCCGAGGAAGTAGGGCAGCGCCGAGACGATCAGGAGCACGACGATGACCGCGGCCCATCCGATCATCGGCGCCGGGCTCGTCACCACCGCGCGCACGCTCGTGACCATCGCGGTGACGAAATCGACGTCGCGGTCGAGCAATAGCGGGAACGACACCACCGTCAGCGAAAACAGGATCAGCGACAGCGCAGCGCCGACGATGTTGCCGATGGCGAGGAACACCAGTCCTTCGTTGGTGGTCAGCACCACCGTGATGAATTCGTGCAGGCTGGAAAACGAGGCGTTGAGCCCGATCAACAGCGCGATCAGGAGGCGGACCTGGTACATCCAGATCACGAAGATGAACAGCGTGACAAAGGCCATCCAGCCGATTTCGCCGCGTGACGTCACGGTCGACCAGATGCCGGCAACCGAGATCGGCTGCCCGGCCTCGCGGCGGCGGCTCACCTCGTAAAGGCCGATGGCGACAAACGGACCGAGCAGCGCAAAACCGGCCGCCAGCGGATAGGCCAGATAAACCATACCGAACGCGGTCAGACTGAGCAGGATGACGATGCCGCCGGCGGCGTAGAGCGCGCCGAACAACAGGCCGTAAAGCGGGGTGGCCTGGAAATCGCGCAGCCCCTGCCCCAGCGCCTCGGCGATATCGGCGGCCGTGATCCGGCGCACCACCGGATCAACCTTGCCGGAGATGGACGTCATCGATTTCCTCCCAATGATTTTCCGCATTCACGCAGGGCATTGACGCGAGCATGTTGATCTGTGTCAAAACTCTTCGCGTCGTCCCTGCGTTCGCAGGGACGACGGTTGGAAGCAGCCCACGCTTTCTCAGGGACGACCGTGATTACCCCAGCGTCCGCAGCTCCCGCCGCAGCACCTTGCCGGTGGCGGTCATCGGCAGGCTGTCGGTGAACTGCACGAAACGCGGATATTCGTGCGCGGCGAGCTGCACCTTGACAAAATCCTGGATCTCGCGCGCCAGCGCCTCGCTCGGCGCAAAACCCGGACGCAGCACGATCCATGCCTTGATCGATTCGGTGCGCACGGGATCGGGAATGCCGACCACCGCCGACATCGCCACCGCCGGATGTTTCAGCAGCGTATGCTCGATTTCCGACGGCCCGACGCGATAGCCGGCCGTGGTGATGACGTCGTCCTCGCGGCTGACATACCAGAAGTAACCATCCTGATCCTGAAAGCCGAGATCGCCGGTGAGCAGGAATTCGCCGGCAAATTTCTTCGCCGTGGCTTCAGGATTTTTCCAGTACGC
>JBAVEE010000688.1:0-4263 GCA_049587575.1 Bradyrhizobium sp. | reverse complement strand
ATGGTCGCGCCTTCGCTGGCCGCGGAAGATCCCGTGATCATTCCCGCGCCCGCTGCGGACGTTCCGGCCGCGAGCGGCATCCAGACCGTCGTACTCGCGGGCGGCTGCTTCTGGGGCGTACAGGGCGTGTTCCAGCACACCGCCGGCGTCGTCAACGCGGTGTCCGGCTATGCCGGCGGCAGCAAGGCGACCGCCGACTACAACATGGTCTCCACCGGCACCACCGGCCATGCGGAATCCGTCGAGATCAAGTACGATCCGAACAAGATCAGCTACGGCAAGATCCTGCAGATCTTCTTCTCGGTGGTGCACGATCCGACGCAGTTGAACCGCCAGGGCCCGGATTCCGGCACGCAATATCGCTCGGCCATCTTCACCACCAATGACGAACAGAAGAAGGTGGCGGACGCCTACATCGCGCAACTCAACGCCGCAAAGGTCTACAGGAAGCCGATCGTGACCAGGGTCGGACCGCTGGAGGGGTTTTATGCGGCGGAGGCCTATCATCAGGACTACCTGACGCGGTACCCGACCCAGCCCTATATTGCCTATAACGACATTCCGAAGGTCGAAAACCTGAAGAAGATTTTCGCCGGGAATTATATCGAGAAGCCGACGCTGGTGAGCAGCATCAAGGTCACCAACTGACGGCAGAGCTATCAAGAGAGGAGATTCCATGCCCACCGCCAAGACGATGCCAAAGGTCGAGAAGAGCGAGGCCGAGTGGCGCCGCGAACTGACGCCGATGCAGTATGCGGTGCTGCGCGAGAAGGCGACCGAACGGCCGTTCTCGGGTGAATATGAGCACGAGCACCGGCCCGGCGCCTACCTCTGCGCCGGCTGCGGACAAACGCTGTTCGAATCCGACGCCAAGTTCGATTCCGGCTGCGGCTGGCCGAGCTTCACCCAGCCCGCGGCGGAGAGCCATGTCGACGAGGAGCGCGACATCAGCCACGGCATGGTGCGCACCGAGGTGCTGTGCTCGAAGTGCAACGGCCATCTCGGCCATGTGTTCGAGGACGGCCCCGGCCCGACCGGATTGCGCTACTGCATCAATTCTGCGGCGCTGAAGCTGCAGCCGAAATAGTTGAATGAGTCATGCCGGGGCGATGCGAAAGCATCGAACTCCGATGTGCAATTGCACATCGGAGAATCCTAGGATTCCCCGATGCGCAATTGCGCATCTGAGGTCTGGTGCTGGCGCACCATCCCGGAATGACGTGGTCCGCCGGTTCCATCGCTGGAACCAAGGGCCGGGATATGCTTTTCTCTTGGGGCGGGGCGGCGGATTTTCGTCCGCCGGCCGCCCGTTGGGGAGAGTGCCATGTCGCTCGGAACAATACTCATCATCCTCGTTATCATTTACCTGCTGGGCGGGTTCAGCGGCCGGTTTGGCGGTTACGGCTATGGCATGGGCCATTCCGGAATGGGTATTGGCGGCGTGATTTTGATCGTGCTGATCATCCTGCTGCTGCTCGGCAAGCTGTAACGACCACAAGCCATTGTAAATACAGGACTTATCCTTGAGCCGACACCGGGAGGGCGGATTCATCATCCGGCCCGGCAGGAGTCGCATTTTTCGCAAACGAGCCTATATTAAGGTCTGTCCTGAAATGACGTGTACCGGCGCCCGCTTGATTTGCGCCCGTGCGATCCGTTCGCGATTTCGCTCGCGTTCTCACTAAAAGATAAGGGTCAGTGACCATGGCTGCTTTCAGCTACAACACCGCCGCAGAACTTTTCCCCGCCGCGATCCGCAAGAAAAAGCGCGCGGGCTTTGCCTATCGCCGTTTCGACACCGCGGCCGCCGCGGTGCAGTTCGCGATCGAGGAATTACCGGCGGATTCACTGAACGGCGCCTATCTGCAGGTCGACGAGGCCCGCTTCGATCAGAGCGGCATTCGCACGCTGTATGAAAGCCAGGAGTTTCCGCTGCCGCGCCGGCCGCGCGCGCCGGAGCCCGTGCCTGCCAGCGACAAGGCGGACACCGAGGCGGCGTAACTTCTCGCGTGAGGCACCGGGCCCTCGGATAGCTCCGAGGGCTTGGTTTTTTGATAGCGCGCGCTTTGTATCCTTGCGCATGATCCCAAACGAATTCGCGTGTCCGGGGAAACCGCTTCGCACTTTCCCGGTTCATGCGTCAGCGCGGCTGCCTGTCCATCCAGCGCCGCAACAGCCGTACATTTCGCATGTTGGCGCGGAACAGCACGTCGAAGGCGTCGCCCGCGAGCGGCACCAGTCCGACCACGCCCTCGACCGTGACATTGCCGAGCATCCGCGCCGTGACATGCCAGGGCGCGCCAAGCGCGCGCGCCTCGCGCACCAGCCACAGCGAGAACGCGGTTGCAAACAGATCGCCGATCACCGGAATCAACCGGATGATGCCGTCGATGCCGTAACGGATCCGGGTGCCCGGCAGGATGAAGGCGATATCCAGCAGCTTCGCCAGCGCTTCAATCCGCGCCAGCCGCTGCTCGCGGGTCAGATCGCCGAACGGGTTGGCGCTGGAATGGCCGAAATCGAACCGGAACCGCTGGAACCGCTCGCCGGGGGAATCAATCCGGATTTCGCGCCCGTCCTGATCGATAATCGGGCCGCGCGCCGGCCTCCGGGGACTGTCGCCACCGAAACGGGTCGTGCCGGGACTTAGGATTTCTTCGTTCGACATCGCCATCAGATGGGTAACGCGCAAGGCGAACGCAAGTTGCGTCTCCCCCTCACGCCGTGGCCGGCTTGTCGATCGCCTCATGCGCCAGCCATGACGCCACCGTCGCCGGGACAAAGCCGACCAGGCCGTAAAGGATGAACTGGGTGGTGCCGCTGTCCGGTCCGCGCGAGCCGTACAGGAACTCCGCGGCAGCGAAGGCGATCAGGCCGACGATCAGCATGCGGATGACGGGAACGATCGGTTTGACGTGAAGCAGAATATCATCCACCGCACCGATCGTCAGCGCCGGCAGGATGCCGAACAGATAGCTGTATTGCAGCGTCGTCGCGAACACCGCGAGCAGCTTTCCCGCCTCCGACAGGCTCGGAGGGCGGCTCCAGTAGCCGGACATCACGGTCGTCGCCAGCAGCAGCAAGAACCCGCCGAGCAACGGCCCCAGCGCCGCAAAGATCACGTACCGCTTCATCGGAAACCTCGCGCGTTTTGGGCAGCATAGCAGATCGCGAAACCCGTCAAACAGGCCGCGGCCTTGAGATTGGCGGGACAGTAAGTAAAACTTCCAGCATGAACCGCCTCTCCTGTCAGCGCCCCGCATTCTCGAAGGTCTCGGCCAAGAGCCGGACCTTAATTCCGCGCGAGGTTTGCGAGTATCTGAAGCTAAAGCCCGACGATACCCTACGCTATCGCGTTGTGCGCGCGGCAAACATCGCCTGTATCGAACCTGCACGGATCGAGCGCCGCGCCGGTCGCCTGGACAAGGCGACGGCGAAGGCGGTTGCGCAGAAAATGAAGGGATTTTTGGGAATCGCGTGACAGGTATGAGCGCGTCACTCGCGGCTGCCCCGATCCCCTACTCGCCCCAGGCCGCGAACGCCTCGTTGAAGGCGCGCTCGCCGGGAGGGCCCTTCTCGATGGCGATGATGGCGCGGCGCTGGTTGACGTAGACCAGCGGCACGTCGAACCACGAGCGTTCCTTCAAGAGCTGCAGGTTGCGCACGCGGTCGGATTCGACGTTCGACAGGCCGACCAGGAAGAAACCGTCGGTGACCTTGACGGCGAGGCCGGCGAGCGGCGTGCCGCGCGCCTGCTCGTTGGATTTCATCAGGATGCCCGGCACGTTGCTGACGCCGCCGCCGGAGAAATCCGGCGGCAGGATGAAGGTCAGTTCCGCGGTGTGGCTCGCCGGCAGCGACGTGTCGGTGTTGCGGCGGAACGACATCGTCATCTTGAACTTGCGGTCGGGGATCTCGATGTCGGCACGCACCGCGATATCGGCCTTCTGGCCGGCGGCGGCCTTGATCTGTTCGGTGCGCCAGATCACCGAGCCGACATATTGCTTGCCCTTGGGATCGGCGGGGTCCTCGTCATACAGCACCACGCGCTGCGCCACCGGGGCGACCTGGTCGGTCGACGACGGCTGGCCGACGCGATCGGGGATCTTAGGTTTGGTCAGCGGCGCACCGCTGTCCTTTGGCGCTTCGACCACCTGATGTGACTTGAACAGGCCGCTCACCGTCGTCACCAGCGACTTGCCCCACAGGATCGCGGCGCCGACCAGGATCAGAACGAGGCCGACCGCGATCGCGCTCTTGAAC
>JBAVEE010000687.1:0-3120 GCA_049587575.1 Bradyrhizobium sp. | reverse complement strand
AGCCGGTGGCCGCCAAGGCGGCAGCGCCGGCCAAGGCACCGGTCGCCCGTACCATGGCTCCGTCGGCCCCGCCGCGCAGCAATTCCGGCGTGGTGTTGCGAACCCTGACCGAGGACGAACGCAGCGCCCGCGCCAGCGCGCTTGCCGACGCGAAGATCCGCGACGTCGAGGAACGGCGTCTGGCGGAAGAAGAAGCCCGGCGGCGTAACAGCAAGGAAGGCATCGAGCAGGCCGAGCGCGAAGCCGCCGAGGCCCGCCGCAAGGCCGAAGAAGAGCGTCACCGTCTGGACGAGGAAGCCAAGCGCAAGGCCGAGCTCGAGGCCAAGAAGCGTTTTGGCGAGGCCGAAGCCAAGGCCGCAGCCGCGGCCCGCCCTGCGGTACCGGTCGCGCGGGCACCCGGAATCGCCGCCGACATCACCGACGAGGATGAAGGTCCGCGCCAGATCCGCCGCGGCCCAGGCGGCGTTGCCCGTCCGGCGACCGCCCCAAAAACAACCGCCAAGCCGGCGCCGGCGAAGCAGCGCGGCCGCCTGACGCTGGTCACCGCGCTCAATGCCGATGACGTACGCGAGCGCTCGATCGCTTCGTTCCGCCGCCGCACCCAGCGGCTCAAGGGGCATCAGTCGAACGAGCCGAAGGAAAAGCTGGTTCGCGAGGTCGTCATCCCGGAAGCCATCAATATCCAGGAACTCGCCAACCGCATGTCGGAGCGCGCCGTCGACGTCATCAGATTGCTGATGAAGCAGGGCGCGATGTACAAGATCACCGACGTGATCGACGCCGACACCGCGCAGCTGATCGCCGAGGAAATGGGCCACACCGTCAAGCGCGTGGCCGCGGCCGACGTCGAGGAAGGCCTGTTCGACGTCGTCGACGATTCCACCGATACCGAGCCGCGTTCACCCGTGGTGACGGTGATGGGCCACGTCGATCACGGCAAGACCTCGCTGCTCGATGCGCTGCGCCACGCCAATGTGGTCTCCGGCGAGGCCGGCGGCATCACCCAGCATATCGGCGCCTATCAGGTGACCTCGCCGGAAAGCGGCAAGAAGATCACGTTCATCGACACGCCGGGCCATGCCGCGTTTACCGCGATGCGCGCCCGCGGCGCCAAGGTGACCGACATCGTGGTGCTGGTGGTGGCGGCCGATGACGGCGTCATGCCGCAGACGGTGGAAGCGATCAATCACGCCAAGGCGGCGAAGGTGCCGATGATCGTCGCCATCAACAAGATCGACAAGCCCGACGCGAAACCCGAGCGCGTGCGTACCGAACTCCTGCAATACGAGGTTCAGGTCGAATCGCTCGGCGGCGACGTCGTCGATGTCGAGGTCTCCGCCAAGAACAAGACCAATCTCGACAAACTGCTGGAGATGATCGCGCTGCAGGCCGAATTGCTCGATCTCAAGACCAATGCGTCGCGCCCCGCCGAAGGCACGGTGATCGAAGCCAAGCTCGATCGCGGCCGCGGTCCGGTCGCAACCGTGCTGGTGCAGCGCGGAACGCTGCGCGTCGGCGACATCGTCGTGGCCGGCGCCGAAATGGGCCGTGTCCGCGCGCTGATTTCGGATCAGGGCGAGACCATCGACGAAGCCGGCCCCTCGGTGCCGGTCGAGGTACTCGGTTTCAACGGCCCGCCGGAAGCCGGCGATCGCCTCGCGGTGGTGGATAACGAAGCCCGCGCCCGCCAGGTGACGAGCTATCGCGCCCACCAGAAGCGAGAGAATGCCGCCGCCAGCATTTCCGGCATGCGCGGCTCGCTCGAACAGATGATGTCGCAGCTCAAGACCTCGGGCCGCAAGGATTTCCCGCTGATCATCAAGGCCGACGTGCAGGGCTCGCTGGAAGCCATTCTCGGTTCGCTCGACAAGCTCGGCACCGACGAAGTCGCCGCGCGCATCCTGCATGCGGGCGTCGGCGGCATCAGCGAATCCGACGTGACGCTGGCGGAAGGCTTCAACGCCGCCATCATCGGATTCAACGTTCGTGCCCACAAGGAAGCCGCCGCCGCCGCCAAGCGCAACGGCATCGAAATCCGTTACTACAACATCATCTACGATCTGGTGGATGACGTGAAGAAGGCGATGTCCGGCCTGCTGGCGCCGACGCTGCGCGAAACCATGCTGGGCAATGCCCTGATCCTGGAAGTGTTCAACATTTCCAAGGTCGGCAAGGTCGCGGGCTGCCGCGTCACCGACGGGTCGGTGGAACGCGGCGCCAATGTTCGCCTGATTCGCGACAATGTCGTCGTGCATGAAGGCAAGCTGTCGACCCTGAAGCGCTTCAAGGATGAAGTGAAGGAAGTGCAGTCCGGCCAGGAATGCGGCATGGCGTTCGAGAATTACGGCGACATGCGGGCCGGCGACATCATCGAATGTTATCGCGTGGAGACGATCCAGCGCTCGCTGTAAGTTCAAATCCTGCAAAGCGCGCTGATTCTTACGACTGAAACTGCGGCGTCATGGCCGGACTCGTTCCGGCCGTCCACGTCCTGACCTGATTCAACGACAAAGCCGTGGGTGTCCCGCAAGCAGCGCGGCCATCGCGGCGTCGAGAGACGACAATGCCCGGCCATCACAAAAAGAGCTCCGCCCCCGGCGGCTCGCAACGCCAGTTGCGGGTCGGCGAAATCGTGCGTCATGCGATCGCCGAAATTCTTTCGCACGGCAGCGTGCACGACCCGGAACTCGAGGGCCATATCGTCACCGTGCCCGAGGTGCGGATGTCGCCGGACCTCAAGCTTGCGACCATCTATGTGATGCCGCTCGGCGGTCGCGATACCGACAAGGTGATCGCGGCGCTGGAGCGCAACAAGAAGTTTCTGCGTGGCGAAGTGGCGCGGCGCGTTAACCTAAAATTTGCGCCTGATGTCCGCTTCCGGGCAGACGACCGATTCGACGAAGCGGAACGAATAGAGAAATTATTGCGAACACCTGCGGTGCAAAGAGACCTCGCGCCGGATTCGCCAGATTCGGAAGAGTGACCAGATGAGCGTGACCACCGCAAACACCCTGATCGAGCCGCCGATCGGCGATTCGGACGAGCTCGAAAAAAATATTTCTTCGGGGGCGAATCGCGTTGAAAATCACCCGCGCGCCGGCAAGCAGCCGCGACAGAACA
>JBAVEE010000686.1:0-11650 GCA_049587575.1 Bradyrhizobium sp. | reverse complement strand
GGTCAGACCGGTACGACGCGAAGCGGCATCGTGTCAAACCCGCGCAGCGTGTTGTTGAGCCGCCGCTCCGGTTCGCCCGTCAGCTCGAACGAGGCGACACGCCCGGCGAGCGCTGTCAAAATCGCCTCGGTTTCCAGCCGGGCCACCGCCTGCCCGACGCAACCGTGAATGCCGGTGCCGAAGGTCATGTGGCCGGCCGCGCGACGGGTGACGTCGAACGTGTCGGGGTTGTCCCACCGGCGCGGGTCGCGGTTGGCCGCTGCGAGCAGCAGCAAGACCTTTTCGCCGTCACCAAGGTGCACACCTGCGACGTCGACGGCCCTGGTCGTGGTCCGGAAGAAAGTCTGGACCGGCGCTTCAAAGCGCAACACCTCCTCGAAGGCGCCGCGGATCAAATTCGGATTTTCGCGAAGCCTGCGCCATTGTTCCGGATAGCGCGCCATCAAGTAGAGCGCGTTGCCGAGACCATAGACCGTGGTGTCGATGCCGGCCGAAAGAAACGAGCGCACCAGCATGCCCGCTTCGTCCTCGGTCAACTCACCGGCATCGACCGCATCGAAGATCTGCTCGCCCAATCCACCCGGCGCCAGCGCTGCGCGGCTGCACTTCGACATGATCCAGTCGCGAACCGGGCCGGCATTTGCCATCGCCGCATCAAACAAATCGTTGCGGGGGCCGAACGAGTTGAAAACCATGGTGCCATAAGGCAGCAGGTTTTCGCGGCCTTGCTCGGAAATTCCCACCGCGTCCGGGAACACTTTCAGCGGATAGGTTTCGGCCAGATCGGCCACGCCGTCGAATTCGCGTCGTTCAACCAGTCGGGCGATCAGCTTTTCCGCCTCGCGCTCGAACGTGTCCCGCAACACCCTGATCGCCGCCGGCGACAGGATGCGCGTCAGCACCGCGCGGGTGCGCGTATGCAACGGCGGATCGGCCTCGAGGATGATGCTGGGCGGGCGCCACGGCGGCTCTTTACGGAAATCGCTCAAGCCAACGCCCGCCGACGAACAATAGGTCTGCCAGTCGGTCAGGGCATCGCGGACCTGCTCGTGCCGGGCCATCGCCCAGATGCCGTACCGCTCGAGCCACACCGCGGGACCGGCCTCGCGCAGCGTCTCATGATGCGGATAGGGATCGCGCAGGAAGCTGTGCGAAAACGGATCGGCGGTCGAAACCGGACGGCTCAACGTTGCTTGATCGCTCATGGCGCCTGCTCCCGTTTCCGGTTGTTGCAATGCGGTTATCCGCCCGGCTATTTGCCTTCATTTTGCAGGCTTCGCCGGGGATTGTCACCTCTCGCCTTCTGCTATTTAAATGCCCGCGACGTCATCTATTACAGGGGCCATTGCGGATGCAGCCTTCAGCACATGCCACCGCCTCAATTGCCGGCGATCCGGCCCTGCTCAGGATCGAAGGCCCAATCGCCACGATCACCCTCAACCGCCCGGCCGCGTTCAACTCGATTGATCTTTCGATCGCGAAAAAGCTCGAGCAGTTGGCGGCGGAGGTCGAGGCGTCGGACGATATCAGGGTGCTGGTGATCGAGGGCGAAGGCCGCGCGTTCTGCGCCGGCGGCGATCTTCAGACCATCGGCGCGGCTGCCGCGGCCGACACCATCGCGCCTGTCGTCGGAGAGCTGCTAAAGCATTACCACGCCTTCATCGCGACGCTGCGGCGGATGCCGAAGATCGTGCTGGCCAGCGTCCACGGTTCGGCCGCCGGCGCCGGGCTCTCGCTCGCCTTTGTCGCGGACCTCTGCATCGCGGCCGAAGACGCCCGCTTCACCCCGGCCTATGCCAAGCTCGGCGTGTCGCCCGATGGCGGCGGCACCGTCGGCATGGTGGCCAGCGTCGGCGCGCGCCGGGCCCTGCAGATCTTTCTCGCCGAAGACAGTTTTTCGGCCGTTCAGGCGTTTTACTGGGGTCTGGTCGCCAAGGTCGTTCCCGCGGTTGAACTCAAGGCCGCGACCCGCGAACTGGCGCATCGGCTGGCGCAAAACGCGCCGGCGGCCCTGGCAGCGACCAAGGCGCTGATCCAGCGCGCCCACATCACGCCGATCGAGCAACAGCTCGACGCCGAGCGCGACGCCATCATCGACTGCATGCACACCGATGAATTCCGCCTCGCGGTGAAGAAGTTCACGAGCAAGGGGAAGTAGCCCCGGAGTCGTCCTTGCGCACGCAGGGACCCATAACCAAGGCATTAATTGTTACAGAAAGTGTCAGCCAACCCGCCACAATTGAGGGACAACGCAGTATGGATCCCTGCGTGCGCAGGGACGACGAATAGAAGTCAATTCGGGCAGATATACCCCGTCCCCGCTGGCGACTTGAAGCAGCCGACCGATTCCGGAATGACCTGCTTCGGCAGCCACAGCACCACCTTGGGGAAATAGATCGTAAAGGTGATGGTCGCCAGGAACACGACGTAGATCGGCAGCGCCGCGCGCAGCGCCTTGCTGAAACTGACGCCGACGAATTTCGACGCCATCAGCAGCACCAGCCCGTAAGGTGGCGTGATCAGGCCGAACGCCAGGGTGGCGATCAGCACCACGCCCATGTGGACGCCGTTGATGTCGCCGGCCTGGGTCAGCGCATTCACCAGCGGCATGAAGATGATGATGGTCGGCACCGGCTCGATGAAGTCGCCGACCACGGTGAACAGCAGCACCAGCAGCAGCATCATGTATTGCGGATCGTTGCCCGCAATCGAGGTGATCCAGTCGGCGATGACGATGGCGCCGCGCAAATACGCCAGCATCCAGCCGAACGCATTGGCGGCGCCGATGGTGATCAGCGGCAGCGAAAAGATCAGCCCCGCCAGGCAGAAATCGTAGGGAATTTTCCTGAAGTGGCCGCGGTTGAGCGCGGGGATCACGACCGCGATGATCCATATCACGGCGACCACGCCGGCCTCGGTCGGCGTGAACCAGCCGGTGAGAATGCCGCCGAGCAGGATCACCGGAATCATCAGCGGCAGCGCCGCATCTCCGGCCGCGAAGACGACCTGGCGCAACGGCGCCCGCGGCTTGCGCAGGCCGGAGGGGCCGAAAAAATAGCAATAGATCATCAAACCGAAACCGATCATCATCCCCGGCACCACGCCGGCCATGAACAGCCCGGCGATCGAGACGTTGCCGACCGCGCCATAGACCACGGCGGTGATGCTCGGCGGCACCAGTGCCGCGATCGTGGAGGCGGATGCAATGATCGCGGCGATGAAGGCTGGGCTGTAGCCTTCGCGCTTCATCGGCCCGCCCAGCGCGCGGCTCATCACCGCGACGTCGGCGGTGGTCGATCCCGACATCTCCGAGAAGAACATGCTGAAGACGACGACGACCTGCGACAGCCCGCCCCTGATGTGTCCGACCAGCGACAACGACAGATTGGCGATCCGTACCACGACGTTGGCCGAACTCATGAGCTCGCCGACCAGCAGGAAAAACGGTATCGCCAGCAGCGCTTCCGAATCCACGCCGTCGAAGATCTTCTGGATGATCGCCGCCAGCGAAACGTCGGTCAAAAGCGCGCCGACGAACACCCCCGCCATCAGCGAAAACGGCACCGGCACGCCGAGATAGCCGAAGAACAGAAAGCAGAACGACATCAGCGCCAGGATAACCGGTGCGCTCACGGACGCGCCCTCAACTGGGGGAGGGTCTCGACCGGCGGTATTGCAAGCTCTTCGTCGGGCGGCTCCGGATGATCAAATCCGTTGCGGATGCCGTTGACCAGTTGTTCGATCGTGAACAGGGCGATCAGCACGCCGGCCACGGGTATCGCCGCGTAGAGCGAGGCGATCGGCGTGCCCGACGGCAGCCGGAAACTGCCGAAGCCCCTGAGATAATTGATATAGCCGAACCAGACCAGGCAGAACGCCACGCCAAGCACCACCAAGCGGATGACGATCTCGACGATCAGCCGCGGAATCCCGTGCAGCGCCTCCGATATCGCGGTCAGATACAGATGATCGTTGCGGCGGGTGGCGACCGCAGCGCCAAGGAAGATCGCATAGATGAACAAGGTGGAGGTGACCTCCTGCAGCCACAGCCAGGGATGGCCGACGGTGCGCGTGACGATGTCGAACATCACCGACAACGAGAAGCCGAAGCACAGGAGCCCGCACAGCATCATCAGGACCAGTTCGAGCCTGTCGAATGCCCGCCACTTCAGGTGATGCTGCCGCTGCAGCACCAGTTTGTCGGCGATGGACATTTTCAATCTCTCCGTCGTCCCGGCTCTTCTTCGTCATGGCCGGGCTTGTCCCGGCCATCCACGTCTTGGCGTTAGGGCTCGAAGGAAGGCGTGGATGCCCGGGACAGGCCCGGGCACGATGCTTCGGCGACCCGTCAATTGATCGCCCGGATCAGGGTTTTGATCTTTTCGGCGTGCGGGCCGAGTTCCTTGGCGAGCTTGTCGAGATAAGGGTCGGCAATCTTCTGAAAACCGGTCTTGTCGACATCGGCGACGATCTTGACGCCCATTTTTTCCAGCTTGGCCGCCGCCGCACGCTCCAGCTCGAAGGCGCGCTTGGGTTCCTGCTGGCTGACGTCCCTGGCCGCCGCCAGCACCCACTGCTTCTGGTCGGCGTTGAGGCTCTGCCAGAGCTTGTCGCTGATCCACAGGATGGCGTTGTTGGCTTCATGCTCGGTCATCGACAGCACGGGGGCGACCTCGTAATGCTTGTTGATGAGATAGACGTTGACCGCGTTCTCGCCAAAATCCATCACGCCGGTTTGCAACGAGGTATAGACGCTGCCGAACGGCATGTGCACCGTCTGCGCGCCATAGGCGGCGAACATCGTATCCTCGGTCGCGGTCGCCTGCACGCGAACCTTGTACCCCTTGAGATCTTCGACCTTGTGCACTTCCCTCCTGCCATACATGTGCCGGAAGCCCTGGGTGCCGAGTCCGATCGCGTGAATGCCCTGAACCGTATCGTCGATCATGTCCCTTATCGCTTCGAAGACCTTCTGATCGCCGAGCGCCTTGATGTCGTGGGCGTCGGAGCGGAACAGATAGTGCAGCGACATGACGCCGGCCTGCGGCGAGATCGTCGAGGTGTTGGCGGAAGAGACGATCGCGAAATCGATATCGCCGGATCTGACGAGTTGCAGGATCTGGGATTCCTGCCCGAGCTGCGCGCCGGGATACTGGTCGACCAGCATGGTGCCTTTGCTCAATTCCTTGAGCTTGGCGGAAAATATGTCGAAGGCGATGCTGTAACCGGAATTGAGCTGCTGGTCGTGCGCGAAGCGATAATGCTTTGCCTCCTGTGCGCCGGCGCCGGCCGCGAACATGACGCTCGCTGCCGCGATCAGCAGGCCTGCGATTCTTGCTGGATTTTTCACCGTTTCCCCCCGTTTTGATCGTGTTCCTGCGGCTCTAGTCGATTGCCCTGATCAGCGTCTTGATCTTTTCGGCGTGCGGGCCGAGTTCCCTGGCGAGTTTGTCGAGATAGGGATCGGAGATCGCCGTGAAGCCCGATTTATCGACGTCGGCGACAACCTTCACCCCGATCGATTTCAGCTTCTCCAGCGATTGATGCTCCAGTTCGATCGCCCTGGCGGGCTGCTTGCTGTTGACTTCGTCGGCCGCCGCCTGCACCCAGCCCTGCTGCTCCGGCGTCAGGCTGTTCCACAATTTGTCGCTGACCCAGACAAGGCTGTTGTTGGCCTCATGCTCGGTCATCGACAGCACCGGAGCCACTTCGTAGTGCTTGTTGGCGAGATAGACGTTGACGCCGTTTTCGGCGACGTCCACCACGCCGGTCTGCAACGAAGTGTAGACGCTGCCGAACGGCATGTGGACGATCTGGGCGCCGTAGGCGGGGAACATGGTGTCCTCGGTCGGCGTCGCCTGCACCCGCACCTTCAGTCCCTTCATGTCGGCGACGTTCCTGATCTCGCGCTTGGCGTACATGTCGCGAAGCCCGAGCGTCGCCAGCGCGATGACATGGGCGCCCTGCACGGTTTCCGATATCATCGCCTTGACGGCCTTCGACACTTCGGGGTCCGCGATCGCCTTGATGAGGTGCGCCTCGGAACGGAACAGGAAGTGCATCGACATCACCCCGGCCTGCGGCGACAGGGTCGAGGCATTCGCCGATGAGGAGATGCAAAATTCCACGTCTCCCGATTTCACCAGTTGCAGAACCTGCGGCTCCTGTCCGAGCTGGGCGCCCGGATATTGCTCGATCAGCATGCTGCCGTTGCTGAGCGCCTTCAGTCTGTCGGCGAAAATATCGCCGAGGATACCGTAACCTGTCGTCTTCGGCTGGTCGTAGGCAAAGCGATAATGCTTCACTTCCTGCGCTTGCGCGCTTGTGGTGAAAAAGACCGATGCGGCGGCAATGGCTGCAACGATCATCCCTGCTGGGCCTCCCATCCTGTCTCCCCCTGTTTTGATTTTCTCAATCATCCCATCGGGGTTGTTTGAATGTCAATCGAACATCGGACGCAAACTTGGGAGCGAGATCAAATGCGCCCGCATCATCGGCCGGCCGCCGCGCACTCAGAACGTTATCATCCGCGAACGCGGACGATCCAGTACGCCGCGCCTCCTCGGTTCAATCTCATCTCCGCGGAGTACTGGATGCCCGCTTTCGCGGGCATGCCGGCCGCTGCCAAAAAAGCACGTCGCATCAGAAGGAGGCCAGCAGCCTACCCCTTTCCCTTGCCACGCATGAAATCGAAGTCGCAGCCTTCATCGGCCTGCAGGATGGTCTCGTTGAACAGATGCGCGTAGCCGCGCCTGGCCCATTCCGGCGTCGCCGGCAGCGCAAGCGCCGCGCGGCGCCGGTCGAGCTCGGCGGCGTCGACCAAAAGATCGATGCTGCGTTTGGCAACGTCGAGCCGGATCATGTCGCCGTTCCTGACCAGTGCCAGCGGACCGCCGACGGCGGATTCCGGGGTGATGTGCAGCACGATGGTGCCGAACGCGGTGCCGCTCATCCGCGCGTCTGAAATCCGCACCATGTCCTTGACGCCGGCGCGGGCGAGCTTCATCGGGATCGGCAGGTACCCCGCCTCCGGCATGCCGGGAGCGCCCTTGGGGCCCGCGTTGCGCAGCACCAGCACATCGTCGGCGGTGCAATCGAGCGCGGGATCGTCAACCCGCAGCGTCATGTCTTCCACGGATTCAAACACCACGGCACGGCCGGTATGCTGCAGCAGCTTCGGGCTTGCCGCCGAATGTTTGATCACGGCGCCGCGCGGCGCCAGATTGCCATGCAACACCGCCATCGCACCTTCCGGCTTGATCGGGCTATTGCGCGCGCGGATGACATCCTGTCCGGGCACCTCCTCGGCGGCGGCGACGACCTCGCGCAAGCTGGCGCCGCTGACGGTCTTCGCATCGAGATCGATCAGATCGCCGAGTTGCGCCATCAGTTTCGGCACCCCGCCGGCATGGTGGAAATGCTCCATGTAATGCGCGCCCGACGGCTTCAGGTCGATCAGCACCGGCACCTCGCGGCCGAGCTTGTCGAAGGCTTCGAGGTCGATGCGATGCGCGGTGCGGTTGGCGATCGCCGTCAGATGAATGAGGCCGTTGGTCGACCCGCCGATCGCCTGCAGCACTACCTGCGCGTTTCTGAACGAGGCCTTGGTCAATAGCTCGCTGGGCTTCGGACCCTTCGCCTTCGCCATCGCGGCGGCGACCCTGCCGCTGGCTTCCGCCGAGCGAAAGCGCTCGGCATGCGGCGCGGGAATCGTCGCGCTCATCGGCAGCGACAGGCCGAGCGCTTCGGTGATGCAGGCCATGGTGCTGGCGGTGCCCATCACCATGCAGGTGCCGACGGAAGGCGCGAGCCGGCCGTTGACGGCCTCGATCTCGACCTCGTCGATTTCGCCGGCGCGAAATTTGCCCCACAGGCGGCGGCAATCGGTGCAGGCCCCCAGCACCTCGCCCTTGTGATGCCCGACCACCATCGGCCCCACCGGGATGACGACGGTCGGCAGATCGGCCGAGACCGCGGCCATGATCTGCGCTGGCAGGGTCTTGTCGCAACCGCCGATCACGATCACCGCGTCCATCGGCTGGGCGCGGATCATCTCCTCGGTATCCATCGCCATCAGATTGCGCAGATACATCGAGGTCGGATGCGAAAAACTCTCCGCGATCGAGATGGTCGGGAACACCATCGGCATCGCGCCCGACAGCATCACGCCGCGCTTCACCGCTTCGATGATCTGGGGCACGTTGCCGTGGCAGGGATTGTAGTCGCTGTAGGTGTTGGTGATCCCGACGATCGGCCGGTTCAGCGCATCATCCGAATAGCCCATCGCCTTGATGAAGGCCTTGCGCAGGAACAGCGAGAATCCGGCATCGCCATAACTCGTCAGTCCCTTGCGTAGTCCATCGGCCATCGTGGAAATATCCTTGCAATCGAGCGGTCCACTTATGAGCCCCGCAGCATTATTGTCAATATCTCATCATCGAGCCTCGAATCAGCGCAAATCGACCTCAAAACCAGTCGCATTATTGACAATAAATTTCCTGCGTGCTGACCTCAGATCATGACCCGACCCCAACGCCCATGAGCAAGCCGCTTCGCATTGGCCTGATCGGCGCCGGCATGGTGAGCCGCCATCACCTGATCGCGTGGGCCGACATCCCGGATCGGGCGCGCGTGGTCGCGATCGCCGATCCCTCCCGCGAAAACGCCGAGCGACGCGCGGATGAATTCTCGATTTCGCAAATCCACGCCGATGCCGAGGCCATGCTGGCGGCAATCGAACTCGACGCCGTCGATATCGCAGCGCCGCGCCAGTTCCATGCGCCGCTGGTGCGATTGGCAGCGAAACGGGGCTTGCCGGTGCTGTGCCAGAAACCGCTCGCGCCCGATTTGCAGCAAGCGATCGAACTCGCGGCCGAAGTCAAAAACCAGACCCGGCTGATGGTTCACGAAAACTGGCGGTTCCGCGGCTACTATCGCGACGCGGCCGCGTGGCTGCGCGAGGGCCGCATCGGCGCTGTCAAGCAGGCGCAGCTTACCCTGCTCACCTCGGGCGTGCTGCCGGGAGCGGATGGATTGCGCCCGGCGCTGCAGCGCCAGCCCTTCATGCGCGGGGAAAAGCGCATGCTGGTCGCGGAAGTGCTGATCCATCACCTCGACACGCTGCGCATGCTGCTCGGGCCGTTGCGGGTTACCGCGGCGGGCCTCAGCCGAACGTACTCCGAAATGGCCGGAGAAGACGGCGCGGTTATCCAGATGAAGGCCGAGAGCGGCGGCACCGTCGGCGTCTTCGCCAGCTTCGCCGCGCATGGATTTCCCGCGGCCCAGCTCGACCGGCTCGACATTCTCGGCGCAACCGGTTCGATCCGGCTCGACGGGCCGCAGCTGACCTGTGCGGGCGACTCGCCTGCCGAGAAACATTACGATCTCGCCGTCGAATATCAGGGCTCCTACAACCGGACGATCGCGCATTTCGTGCAGTCGCTGCGCGACAACACGCCGTTCCAGACCGCGCCGGAAGACAATATCGAGACCCTGCGGCTGGTGGAGGACTGCTACCGGCTCTCCGGCTGGGAGGCTTGAGCGATGAAACCGCAGGCCGCCTTGCCGGAATCCGGCGCCCCCACACGCGAGGAAGAACAGGCCGAGGTGATCCGAAGGCTCGAGGAGGACATCATTTTCGGCCGCTTCGCGCCGGGCTCGCGTCTGGTCGAAGACACGTTGATGAGCCGCTACGGCGCCAGCCGGCATTTCGTGCGCCAGGCCCTGTTTCAACTCGATCGCCGGGGCATCGTGCTGCGCGAGAAGAACATCGGCGCCACCGTGCGGTTTTATTCCGCGGAGGAAGTACGGCAGATTTACGAGGTTCGGGAGATGCTGACGCGGCAGGCGGCGCTGATGATCGCCCTGCCCGCGCCCTTGGAGCTGATCGAACACCTGACCGAGCTGCAGCGGCGATATTGCGCCAAGGCCGACGCGCAGGATCTGCGCGGTATCCATGAAGCCAACGACGCCTTCCACGTCGCGCTGTTTTCCGCCTGCGGCAATCCCTATCTGGTGGGTTCGCTGCAGGACTACATGAACCTGACGCTGCCGATGCGCGCCAAGAATCTCGCCGACGAAGAAGGTCTGGCGTTGTCGCGCAGCCAGCATGCACTGATGATCGAATTGCTGAGGGGCCGCGACAGCTGGGCGCTGGCGCAGCTCTGCGTCGATCACATGCAATTCAGCAAGTCGGACTATCTCGGGCGGATCGGGGGAGATCAGCGCGCCGATTAGTGATCGTCATTCCGGAATGGTCCGAAGGACCATATCCTGAATCTTCCGGGCTCGTGCTTCGCACGCCCCGGGATGACATAAAACATCACTTCAAGTCGACGATCCGGCTCCTGTCGCCGTCGAACTCCATGCCGCAGAACGCGCCGCCCTGGTAGAAATCGCCGACCGGATCGGGCTTGAGCTTGGCCTGCTCGGCCATCGCGTGCTCGCGGAAATCCTCGGCGCGGCCGGCCGGGCGATAGCCGAGGTCGTAGGCGCGGTGGTTGTCCCACCACGTACGCTCGTTGTTCGAGACGCCATAGAAAATCTCGAAGTGGATGTCGGGATGCTCCAACCCGATCCGGCACAGTTGCACCAGATCTTCCGGCTTCAGCCAGATCGACAACCGGCGATGATCCAGCGGCTTGTCGCCGAAATTGCCGATCCGGATGCAGGTCACCTTGATGCCGTGCTTGTCGGCATAGAGCGCGCCGACCGCTTCGCCGAACACCTTGCTGACGCCATAACGACTGTCGGGCCGCGCCGTCACGTCGGTGCCGATCCGGTGATGGCGCGGATAGAAACCCACCGCATGGTTCGATGACGCGAACACGATGCGTTTGACGCCCTTCTTTCGCGCGGCTTCGAACAGATTGTAGCCGCCGATGATGTTGGACTGCAGGATGTTATCCCACGGGCCCTCGACCGAATAGCCGCCAAAATGCAGGATGCCGTCGACGCCTTCGCAAATCGACTCGACCTGGGCGAGATCGGACAAATCAGCCGCCTTGAATTTTTCGCCGCCGCCGAGATCGGAGGGAGCTTTCAGGTCGCTCAACAGCAGGTCCGGATAGATCGGCGGCAACAATTTGCGCAAGCTCGTGCCGATTCCCCCGGACGCGCCGGTCATCAATATGCGTGGCATCTCATTCCCCGTTATCGCTGTGTTGAAAAGAGTATGGCGCGGCATGGACAGCGCGGCAAGGTGCACCCCACTCGCCGTCATTGCGAGGAGCGTAAGCGACGAAGCAATCCAGCCTGCTTCCCTGACAATGGATTGCTTCGCTAGCGCTCGCAATGACGGGGAAACACCGTTGCTTGCCGCCGAAACAGTCGGATGCTAGCAAATGCTTCCGGTGAGGAATTCAAACAAGCAACGAGAACAGCAAATGTCCGACAAACCCGCACGCCCCGGCTGGCAGCCGGCGACGCAATATCCCGATCCCGCGATCCATGCGCTTGATCCGCGCTTTGAAAAATACTGGCTGAAACTCGCAGCCGTGGAGCGGCTGACCACGGGATTGCGCTGGGCCGAGGGTCCGGTGTGGTTCGGCGACGGGCGCTATCTGTTGTGCAGCGACATTCCCAACCAGCGCATCATCAAATGGGAAGAGGAAACAGGCTCCGTCAGCGTCTACCGCAAGCCGTCGAACTT
>JBAVEE010000685.1:0-2014 GCA_049587575.1 Bradyrhizobium sp. | reverse complement strand
GACCAAGGCCTGGGCCGATACCGAACGCATCGTCGTCGGCGGCGGTTTTCGGCAGAGCCGGGTCGGCGAACTGGCGATCGCGCGCACCGACATCCTGCTCAAAGCCGACGGGTTCAAGGTCGATCTGGTGCCGATCCGTTTTCACCCCGACGAAGCCGGCCTGATCGGCTGCCTGCACCTGGCGCCGTCGTGGATTTTTGAGGCCCATGACAGCATCCTGGCGGTCGATATCGGCGGCACCAACATCCGCTGCGGCCTGGTCGAGACCCGCTGGAAGAAGGCGCCCGATTTGTCGAAGGCGTCGGTGTGGAAGTCCGAGCTCTGGCGCCATGCCGACGATGAGCCGACGCGGGAAGGCGCCGTCAAGCGCCTGGTCAAGATGCTGAAGGGGCTGATCGCGGAGGCCGACGCGGAAGGCCTGAAGCTTGCGCCGTTTATCGGCATCGCCTGTCCCGGCGTGATCAACGACGACGGCTCGATCGCAAAAGGCGCGCAGAACCTGCCGGGCAACTGGGAAAGCAGCAAGTTCAATCTGCCGGCGAGCCTGGTCGAGGCGATCCCCGAGATCGGCGGTCACGATACCGCGGTCCTGATGCACAATGATGGTGTGGCGCAGGGCCTTTCCGAAGTGCCGTTCATGCAGGACGTGGACCGTTGGGGCGTTCTGACCATCGGCACCGGATTGGGCAATGCGCGCTTTTCCAATCGCAGGAAGGACAAGGACGACAAGAAGGAGAAGAAAGGCAGGGATTGAAGCCGTTCCGGCCATGACGGAATGGCTGCTGTGCGACGCGGGCTTTGCCGGCGATGAAAAGCCGGCCAGGTCTGCAGCCAGGCATCGGCCCGGGGCGCCGGGTAACCTTGAAAGGTTAGGTTAAAACAGGGATCGTGTTGCCGCGCGTGCGCGGATCGCTACCGTCGAGCCGTCGCTCAAGCTGGCCAGCGAAGCCGCACTTCCCGGCCGCAATTTCAATGAAGCGACACGGGACCGCCGGTTTTTCTCGCGTCTGGCGGTCCCACTCTTATCGGGCGGCCGGTTTTGCCCCGGTGCGGGAATTTCACCCGTTCAATGCCTTGTCTGGCCGGCCATCCTCGCCTAGAACTCCGCCCGACCCTGGGGCCCGCTTCGCCCCACCATGGCGCCGGAGAGGTGGCAGAGTGGTCGAATGCACCGCACTCGAAATGCGGCATAGGTGCAAGCCTATCGGGGGTTCGAATCCCTCCCTCTCCGCCAACAGCGTCACTTAAGCCATTGATTTATATAATAATTTAGCGGGTTGAAGTCGACTGATCCCCAATTCAGTCCCCAGACTTCCTAATGCTGCAGAGTGTCAGTCCTCGTTGGCTTGCTCGACGCATCGTTGCCCTTGACAGGGCTGAGCCATCCGTAGAGATGGAAAAGCCTCACAGAGGTAACCTCATGAAAATTTCGCAATTTGACGTTGGCAGGAGCGCTGAGTGCATCGTGGCCGACGGATCACTCAAGGTTGTGTCTGAAATAATCATGTGTGCTGCCGTTCGCGCATCTGACGGCAAAATCGTCCGAGGCCGCCGACACATTGATGCTATTCGCGCTTTGCAAGAAATGTTGGGGTACGAGGGTGAGCAACCGCGCGGCAAGGACCAAGGCTTTGTCACCAGCGCAGATAAATTTGTGAGCAGAGAGGAAGCGTACCGATTGCATTTTCCTAACAGGAGCGAACCCGATGAACTTCAAAGCGATGATTTGTACTAGGTTCATCACAAGTGCCATAGCCAAAATTTGGATTGCGATTATTGCAGTCCTCTTATTGCAGCTAACACCCTCGTTAGCTCAGAAGGCGTTGATCGATACGACAACGGGAGAATACACGGCGTATGGCTTGGCGATATCGCTAATAGCTTCCGCTGAAGTAAGCGAAATACACTGCGGACTCAAAGGTCAAATAGCTGCTGCATTGGACAAAGCTGGTCGATTGGGGACGCCAATTGATCTCGATGACAAAGAAAACTATTCAGCTGTGGTGTTTATGGC
>JBAVEE010000684.1:0-12596 GCA_049587575.1 Bradyrhizobium sp. | reverse complement strand
GGCCAAGGGATCGCTGCGATCGCTGCGATCGCTGCGCCGTTCCGGCGCGGGCCGGCGCACTTCGTCGGCAAAGGAGGGCCGCATCGGGCGCGGAGGCGGCTCGGGCATTTGCGGTTCGGCATGATCGAAGGCGTCGGATCGCTGGTTGTCGACCTCGCCCCAGTTGCCCGCGTCGGGGAGCGGCGCGATACGGGCCGGCGGCTCGGCGGCGCCGACGGCCGCCCGCGGAGGCATCTGATCCCGTCCGGGCGTGGCGCGCACGATATTGGGTTCCACGACGATATCGGTCGGGCCGCCGATCATCAGCAAATGCTCGACGTTGTCGCGCCGCACCAGTACGAGCCGCCTGCGCCCGTCCACGGCGGCGGCGTCGATCACCGCCAGCCGGGGCATCCGGCTGCGACTGGTATTGGCGCCCAGCCGGTTGCCGGCGAATCGGCGTACCAGCCAGGCGGCCGCGCCGATCAGCGCCAGCACCACCACGAACGCGAAGAAAAATGTAAGTGCCTGCATGCTCTGTCCCCGGCAAATAGCGTTTTCTTCAAGTCTCTTTCGTCGAACGCGGATCGGAAACGACACGCCGAACGGCAAACGAAGCCTGAGTCTGGCCCTATTTCTTAATTCCCCACGGCAGAAACTGCCGCCCAGTATCTTAATAACCCATGAATCGGCTGGGCCAAAACGACTTCTCGCGGTCCCAACGGCAATGATTTCGTTGGTTAACGCAGCATTCGTGGCGAAAATGCGCTCGGCACGATTCTCGGGCCAAATCCGCGCCGGGGATGCGACGGCGCCGACCGCCACGATCTTAACCCGCTGTTAACCATACACACGGCAAATTCTGCCCACCTCAGGCGGCGTCGTGCCGCCCTGGCGAGGGGGAGCGGCGCGATGTCGATCAACGATCTTCCGACCCTGTCGGTCTTACGCACCAAGATGCAGTGGCACCAGGAACGCCAGCGCGTCCTCTCCGAAAACGTCTCCAACTCCGACAGCCCGAATTTCAAGCCGCGCGACCTGGTCGAACCGAAATTCGACATTACGGGCGCCAATGTCGCGGGACCGGCGGGGTCCCTGGCGATGCAGCGCACCAGCAGCGGCCACATCTCCGCGTCGAGCGCCGAACAAAGCTTCGCGCAGGACCGCAGGGCAGGGTTCGAGACCAGGCCCGCCGGCAATGCCGTCAGCCTGGAAGACGAGATGCTGAAGGCCTCCGCCAACCAGATGGACTACGCGGCGGTGACCTCGCTCTACAGCAAGAGCCTGCATCTTCTGAAGGTGGCTATCGGCAAGGCATGATCCGGCTCGATCAAAGGGCCGGATAGCGAATAGGGAACGGCACCATGGCAAGCGATGCGAACGATTTCGTCCGTTCAATGGGCATTGCGACCTCGGGCCTGCGCGCGCAGGCGGGGCGGATGCGGGTGATCTCGGAAAATATCGCCAACGCGGATTCCACCGCGTCGACCGCCGGCGGCGATCCGTACCGCCGCAAGGTGCCGACTTTTTCCTCCGCGCTCGACCGCACGCTGGACGCCAGGGTGGTTACGCTCGGCAAGGTCCGGCCCGATCAAACGGCGTTTCGCATCAAGCACGAGCCGAGCAATCCGGCGGCGGACGCCGCCGGCAACGTCAAATATCCCAACGTCAATCCGCTGATCGAGATGACCGACATGCGCGACGCGCAGCGATCTTACGAGGCAAACCTCAACATCATCGGCGCCACGCGCCGGATGATCCAACGCACGCTCGACATCCTCAAGGCCTGAACAGGGAACCTTAGACCATGGCTTCACCCACAGTCGCAGCAAACGCCTACGCCGCGCTCGCCCGCATCATGGATACCGGCGGCGCAGGCGCCGGCAAGGGCTCCGAAGTCGGCGGACAATCCTTCAGTGCGGTGCTCAAGGACGCGATCGGAAGCGTGCTGGATGCCGGACGCAAATCCGACGCGCAGACCGTCGCCATGGCGTCGGGCAAGTCCAATGTCATGGACGTGGTGACGGCGGTCGCGGAAACCGACGTCGCGGTCTCGACGCTGGTGTCGGTGCGCGACAAGGTCATCCAGTCCTACGAAGACATCATGAAGATGGCGATCTGAATCGGCGTCATTGCGAGCGCAGCGAAGCAATCCGGCGACGCGGACGGAATGGATTGCTTCGTCGCAAGTGCTCCTCGCAACGGCGAATGCAGGCATTTCCAAAGTGAATTGGAGTTACCATGACCGGTGCGGAAACCCTTGACGTGGCCCGCGATGCGATCTGGACCATCGTCGTGGTGTCGTCGCCGCTGATGATCGTCGGCCTCGTCGTCGGCGTCGTGGTATCGTTGTTTCAGGCGCTGACCCAGATCCAGGAACAGACGCTGATCTTCGTCCCGAAAATCCTGGCGATTTTCGTCACCCTGCTGCTGGCGCTGCCGTTCATGGCGGACGCGCTGCACAGCCATATGATGCGGATATCGTCGCGAATCATCGGCGGTTGATGGCACTATGCGGGAATCATGCGTATCGATATTTCACTGCTGCCCGCGCTCGCCGCCGCCTTCATGCTGGTATTCGCCCGCATCGGCGCGATGGTGATGCTGTTGCCGGGACTGGGCGAGTCCAACATTCCGGTCCGCATCAAACTGGCGATCGCACTGCTGCTGACGCTGATCATCCTGCCGCTGCACCGCGCCGCCTACCACATCGACATGGGCTCGCTCACGTCGCTGCTGGTCATGATGCTCTATGAGATCATCATCGGTATCGTGCTCGGCGCCACCGCGCGGGTGACGCTTGCGGCGCTGCAGGTCGCGGGATCGGTGATCGCCCAGCAGCTCGGCCTCGGATTCGTCACCGCGATCGACCCGACCCAGGGTCAGCAGGGCCTGCTGATCGGGAATTTCCTCACCCTGCTCGGCGTGACGATGCTGTTTGCGACCGACAGCCATCATCTGGTCATCGCCGCGCTGAACGACAGCTACTCGATTTTTTCGCCGGGCGAGCCGATGCCGAGCGGCGATGTCGCCGCACTCGCCACCCGCGCCTTCGCCGCGGCCTTCAAGATCGGCATGCAATTGTCGGCGCCGTTCCTGGTGTTCGGCCTCGTCTTCAACATCGGCCTCGGTGTGCTGGCGAGGCTGATGCCGCAGATGCAGGTCTATTTCGTCGGCGTGCCGCTGTCGATTCTCGCCGGCTTCCTGATCTTCTCCGTCGTCATCGCGACGATGATGGGAACCTTCCTCGATTATTTCACCGCCGTCATGCACGACATGATACCGCTCAACTGAAGGCCTGAACGATGGCGGATGAAGACGACGCAGCAGAACGCACAGAAGACCCTACGCAAAAACGTCTCGATGACGCCCATGACCGCGGCGACGTCGCCAAGAGCCAGGAGGTCAATACCTGGTTCATGATCGCCGGCGGCACGCTGGTACTCTCGACATTTTCCGGATCGATCGGCGGCATTCAGATGCCGCTGCGCAATCTGCTGGCCAATTCGTGGATGATACACGCCGATGGCGCCAATTTGCTGGTGCTGGCGCAGAGTCTCGAATATGTGCTGATCTCGGCGCTCGGCGTGCCGCTGTTGATGCTGGCGCTGGCGGCGATCGCGGGCAATATGCTGCAGCACCGGCTGGTATGGTCCGGTGAATCCCTCAAGCCCAAGTTCAGCAAGATCTCGCCGGCGGCCGGCGCCAAGCGGATATTCGGCAAGCAGGCGGCGGCAAACTTCGGCAAGGGTCTTTTCAAGCTGGTGGCGCTGGGCGCCGTGATGATGGCGATCCTCTGGCCCGAGCGTTATCGCCTGGAGGCGATGGTGCGGTTCGATCCGGCCGCGATCTTCGGCGTGGTCAAGGCCCTGACGCTGCATCTGATGGGCGCCGTGGTGGCGATGCTCGCGGTTGTCGCGATCGCGGATTATTTCTTCCAGTACCGGCAATGGTACGACCGGCAGAAGATGTCGCTGAAGGAAATGAAGGAAGAGTTCAAGCAATCCGAAGGCGACCCGCACATCAAGGGCCGGATCCGGCAATTGCGGCATGCGCGCATGAAGAAGCGCATGATGGCCGCGGTTCCCAACGCTTCGGTCATCATCACCAACCCGACCCACTATTCCGTCGCGCTTTCCTACGAACGCGGGATGTCGGCGCCGGTCTGCGTCGCCAAGGGCGCCGACAACATCGCGCTCAAGATCAGGGAAATCGCGCGCAAGCACGACATTCCCATCGTCGAGAACGTTCCGCTGGCAAGGGCGCTGTACGCGACCGTGGAGATCGACGGCGAGATCCCGGTGGAGCACTATCATGCGGTGGCCGAAATTATCGGCTATGTGATGGGTCTGCGGCGCGGGCTTTCCGGCCGGCGGGTATGATACCGGAATCCGGCTGCCTTAATGTGCCCGAACGGGCGGGATGGGCGAAATAAACGCCTGACGGACTTGCGCTTGCGGGTCCGATTCAGGCACTCAGGAGCAGGCGTGCGGACCGTGCGTCAAATCCAGCGCGCGCAAGCGCATCACACCCGGCGCGCGCAAGCGCGTTACATCCACGTCGACAGGCTGCGTCCCCTGCCATGACCGCCGAACTTGATCCGTCACGAGAGCCGATGGCCGCCCACGAGCCGGTGCGGCGGAGCGGCAGCATCGTCCTGGTGCTGCTGGTGGCCGGCGCGATCGTCGCGGTTGCGGTGGCGCTCACGACCATCGGCCGGGCGCAGGCGCAGCCCTACATTCTCGGGCTGCTTGCGCTGCTGGCGATGGTCGGGTTGTTCAATCTGTTCGCCTACGCGGCCGGAATCATCCGCTTCACCGATCGCTCGACCGACGATCCCGTCGTCCGCCGCATCGCCGATCTGGCCTATGACGGCCTCGCGGTCACCGACCCCCGCGGTCACGTGGCCTATTGCAACGCGGCCTATCTCACGCTCACCGGGGCGGCGACCCCGCACGATGTCCGCCCGGTGGAGCGGGTCTTCATCGGCAATCCCGATGTGTCGGAAGCGGTGTTCCGGCTGCTCAAGGCGGCGCGCGAAGGCAAGCGGCAGCAGGAAGAAGTCCGGATCGCCGGCACCGATGGCAGCCACGGCCGCTGGCTGCGGTTGCGGGTTCGGCCGCTCGGCCAGGGCAAGCGCGAGGCGAAATACGCGGTGTGGTCGATTGCCGATATCACCCGCGACCGCGAACGGCAGGAGGACGTCTTCCAGGAGCTGCAGCACGCGATCGAATACCTCGATCACGCGCCTTGCGGCTTCTTCTCGGTCAATGCCGCCGGCGACGTCGTCTATGTCAACGCGACGCTGGCCAACTGGCTGGACTACGACCTGGCGGAGATCGGCTCGGGCGGTTTGAAGCTGACCGACATCGTGTCCGGCGACGGCGCGTCGCTGCTGACATCGATTCCGCCGGCGCCGGGCGAGGTCAAGACCGAGGTGTTCGACATCGACCTGCGCATGCGCGGCGGCAAGACCATGCCGGTGCGGCTCTATCACAAGCTGGCGTTCGGGGCCGACGGCGCGCCGGGCGCCTCGCGCACGCTGGTGATCAGCCGCGCCCGCGACGAGCGCTCCGATCCGCAGCGGGCGGCCGAGGTGCGCTTCATGCGCTTCTTCGACCATACCCCGATGGCGATTGCGACCGTCGACCGGTCGGGCGCGGTGGTCCGCGCCAATGCGCGGTTCGCCAAGCTGGCGCAAAGCCTGAGCCCGGACGGCGCGGCCGGCAAGTCGATTTTCAGAACCGTCAACGCCCGTGATCGCCACCTTCTGATCGCAGCCATCAGCCAGGCGGCGGAGGGGCAGGGCGATATCCCGCCGGTCGAGGCGATGCTCGACGGGCCCAAGGAGCGTTGGGGACAGTTTTTCGTCACCGCGGTCGAAGAAGACGAACGCGAGACCGAGACCGCCATCGTCTACCTGCTGGAGACGACCGAACGGCGGGCCCTGGAGAACCAGATCAACCAGTCGCAGAAGATGGACATGGTCGGCCAGCTCGCCGGCGGCATCGCGCACGATTTCAACAACGTGCTCTCCGCCATCATGATGGCAAACGACTTCCTCCTGAACGCGCACAAGCCGACCGATCCCTCGTTCCAGGATATCATGCAGATCAAGCAGAACGCGACCCGCGCGGCGACGCTGGTGCGTCAGTTGCTCGCGTTCTCGCGACGGCAAACCCTGCGGCCGCAGGTGCTCGATCTCGGCGACGCGCTGTCGGATCTCACGATGTTGCTGCGCCGCCTGATCGGCGAGAAGGTCAAGCTCGACCTGGTGCACGGCCGCGATCTCTGGCCGGTGAAGGTCGACGTGTCGCAATTCGAGCAGGTGATCGTCAATCTGGCCGTCAATGCCCGTGACGCGATGCCCGACGGCGGCAAGCTGACGGTACGGACCGCCAACGTCACCGCCGCAGAGTCCGCCGAGCTCGCCTACAAGGGCATGCCGGCGGCGGACTATGTCCGGATCGACATATCGGATACCGGCACCGGCATTCCGCCCGAGATCGTCGACAAGATCTTCGAGCCGTTTTTCTCGACCAAGGAAGTCGGCAAGGGCACCGGGCTCGGCCTGTCGACGGTGTACGGCATCGTCAAACAGACCGGCGGTTTCATCTATGTGGAGTCCGAAGCCGGCACGGGCACCTCGTTCCGCATTTTTCTGCCGCGACACCATCCCGAGCAGGACGTCCAGCCCGACGCCGCGGCCGGCAATAGCGCGGCCAGGGAACCGGCCGCGGAGGCCAAGCCGCGCGCCGATCTGACGGGGCAGGGCACCATCCTGCTGGTCGAGGACGAGGAGGGCCTGCGCTCGCTGAATGCGCGCGGCCTGCGCTCGCGCGGCTACAGCGTCATCGAGGCATCGAACGGGATCGAGGCGCTGGAAGCGCTGGAGGAGAGGAACGGCGCGGTGGATCTCGTCGTTTCGGACGTGGTGATGCCGGAAATGGACGGCCCGACCCTGCTGAAGACCATGCGCACCCGCAATCCCGATCTCAAGATCATCTTCGTGTCGGGCTATGCGGAAGATGCCTTCGAGAAAAGCCTGCCGGAGAATCAGCAATTCGCGTTCCTGCCGAAACCGTTCACGCTGAGCCAGCTGGTCGCCGCGGTGAAGGAAACGATGGCGCCGTCGTGAGGGCCTGTGTCCCGCCGGCGGCTGAGCCCTTGTCGCCGCCGCCCGCGACCGAGGGCCGCAGCCGTGCGTCCCCGTGGCAGCTTCACTTTTAGGCAAGGTTGCCCATGTTAGGGGCGTTCTCCCTGTCGGGATTAGAGGAAAATGACATGAAATCCACGCAACGCGCCCGCGGCATCGTCCAGGCTATCGCCGTCGTTTTGTCGCTGGCGTTGCCGCTGATGTCCGTGATCTCGCCGGCCGATGCCCGCGTCGGCGGCGGCATGAGCTCGGGCTCCCGGGGCGCGCGCACGTTTTCTGCGCCGCCGAGCACGTCGACCGCGCCGAATGCGGCACAGCCGTTCAACCGCACCATCACCCAGCCGGCCAGCCCCGGCTTGGGTGCGCCGGCCGGCGGTGGGTTCTTCAACCGGCCGGGCAGGGGCATGCTGGGCGGGCTCGCCGCGGGCTTCCTCGGCGCCGGCCTGCTGGGCATGTTGTTCGGCGGCGGAATGTTCTCGGGGCTCGGCGGATTGTCGTCGATCATCGGCCTGATCCTGCAGATCGGCCTGATCGTCATCGTGATCCGGCTGGCGATGTCGTGGTGGCAGCGCCGCCAGGCGACCGCCTCCGCCTATGCCGGCGGGCCGGCAGGGCCCGGCGCTTCACAGAGCTTCCGCGCCAACGCGACCGGTTTCGGACTGGGCTCGGGCAGCGCGCCGCTCGAGATTGTTCCGGGCGATTACGAGGCCTTCGAGCGGCTGCTCGGCGAGATTCAGGACGCGTGGTCGAATGAAGACGTCGCCAGGCTGCACACGCTGGCCACGCCGGAAATGGTGTCGTATTTCACGCGCGACCTTGAGCAGAACAGGGCTCGCAACGTCGTCAACAAGGTTTTCGGCACCAAGCTGTTGCAGGGCGATCTTGCCGAAGCCTGGCGCGAAGGCGAGACCGACTTTGCCAGCGTGGCGCTGCGGTACTCGCTGGTCGACAAGACCACCGATCGCACCACCGGCCGGCTGGTCGAGGGCGGCGACCAGCCGATGGAAGTCACCGAAGTCTGGACCTTCCTGCGTCCACGCGGCGCGCACTGGGAACTCTCGGCGATCCAGCAGACCTGATCGGCCGCAAGGCGACAAAGAGGCAAGGCGCTGCGGTTGATTCCGCGGCGCCTTTTCATTTCGGCGTCGCGGAACCGGAATAATTTCGGCTAGGATGGGTTGATCCCGGACCGGCCGGCTGATGCCCGGCTCGTTTAACCAACCGGAGGAACAGATGCCCACTCTCGCTCAAATCATCTCGCCTGCGAGCCTGATCGCGGCCGCCGCGGCGTTCGCGATTGTTGCCGCGGAGCCCGCGCAGGCGCAATCGGCCGGCACCACTTTCTTCGTGACCTCGGTCGGCATCGGCAATGGCGGCAACCTCGGCGGTCTCGCCGGCGCCGACAACTACTGCCAGACGCTGGCGCAGGCCGCCGGCGCCAATGCTTCTGGAGTCAAGGTTTGGCGCGCCTATCTCTCGACGCAAGCCGCCGATGGCAAGCCGGCGGTGAACGCGCGCGACCGCATCGGCAAGGGACCGTGGCAGAACTCGAAGGGTGTGGTGATCGCCAGGGACGTCGCCGAGCTGCACGGCGCCAACAACCTGACCAAACAGACCGCGCTGAGCGAGAAGGGCGAAGTCATCAACGGCCGTGGCGATACGCCGAACCGCCACGACGTGCTGACGGGATCGCAACCTGACGGCACGGCTTTCCCAGCGGGCGAGGACCGCACCTGCAAGAACTGGACGAGCAGCACGCAGGGCGCGGCGATGGTCGGCCATTCCGACCGCATCGGATTGCGCGACGATGACGCCATGAAATCCTGGAACAGTTCGCACCTCTCGCGCGGGCCGGACGGCGGCTGTTCGCAGGCCGACCTCAGGAGCACTGGCGGCGACGGCCTGATGTACTGCTTCGCGGCGAACTGAGTTCGCATTGGCCGGTTAGCGCACACGAACACGGCTTCGCGGCGCCGAAGCCGTGTTCGCATTCCATCGAAGGATCGCTCATGCGTTACGAACTCTATTACTGGCCGTCGATTCAGGGCCGCGGCGAATATGTCCGCCTCGCGCTGGAAGAGGCCGGCGCCGATTATGCCGATGTCGCGCGCGGCGAGCGCGGCATGGCGGCGATGATGCGGATGATGGAGCAAAAGGGCGGCACCCCGCCGTTCGCGCCGCCGTTTCTGAAGGCCGGCAAGCGCGTGATCGGGCAGACCGCCAACATCCTGTTCTACCTGGGATCGCGCCACGGCCTGGCGCCGAAGGCGGAAGCTGGAAAGCTGTGGGTGCACCAGCTGCAGCTGACGGTGACCGACCTCGTGCTGGAAATTCACGACACCCATCATCCGCTGGGGCCGTCGCTGTACTACGAGGATCAACGGGGGCCTGCGAAAAAGCGCACCGGCGAATTCTGGAAAGAGCGGGTGCCGAAATATCTCGGCTATTTCGAGGGTCTGGTGAAGGACAATGGCGGCTTCTATCTCACCGGCCGCAAGGTCAGCTACGTCGACCTTTCACTGTTCCAGATCGTGGAAGGGCTGCGCTACGCTTTCCCCAAGCGCATGAAGGCCTTCGAGCAGGAGATTCCCGGCCTGGTCGGTCTGCACGATCGCGTCGCGAGCCGTCCGAATATCAAGGCCTATCTCAACAGCGACCGCCGCATCGCCTTCAACGAGGATGGCATTTTCAGGCATTACAAGGAGCTGGATGTGTAGCGCGCGGATGCTTCTTCGCCACTCCCCGCACGCGGGGAGTGGGATCTCATCCCTACCTGTTGCGCCCATCGATCGGCGTCATCGCCAGTTTGGCCAGCTCGATCCCGTCGATGCAGCTGACATTGAGCGCCACCACCTCGGTGCCGTCGGGCTTGCTGCCGCGCGCGAAGACCTCGACGCCGCAGTCGGTGCAGGACTGATGCCGGATCGCGTGCTTGTTGAACAGATATTCCTTCAGGCAGTCCGCGCCGGCGCGCAGCTGAAAATCCTTCGGCGCAAGGAACGCGAAATGCAGGCCTTTCTTGGTGCAAATCGAGCAGTTGCAGGCGGTCACCGTGGCGAGATCGCTGGTGCATTCGAACCGCACCAGGCCGCAATGGCAGCCGCCGGTGTAGGTCATGCTGTTGGGCATCGGGTCCGCTCCGTGCATGGCTAACGTCAGCAGACGGGCCATTTCAGGCGAACTTGCGGCGGCGTTGCCCGGAAAAGTCGGATGAAGCAGCCAATAACCCTGGCTGTTCCTCCGGTCTTGTTCAGACGAGCTGATTGACCCGCGTTCCCTGTCCCGGCGGCAGCGCCGCCTGAACCGGCGGCTGGGCCGCGCCGGCGTCGTTGGCGTCGCCGTCGGCCTGCGGGTCGGGCGTCTTGGGCGCGCTGGTCTCGGAAGGGTTCACCGGCGCTGATGCCGGAATGCTCGAAACGTTCATGGACAGGATCCTTCCAGCCTTGTTGCCCGACTGTGACCGGGCGGAAGCAAAGGCTTCATGAATCCGATCGGTAAATCAGGAGGTATCCCGGCCATTGCCGTCACATGGTGAACGGCGGGCTCCATGTTTCAGCTAAAATTGTAGCGATCGTTGCGGCGCCTGTTACTCGTCCCTGCCCCGCGAGATCGCGATCGAGACTTCCGTCCTGGTCCGCGAGCAGTTCATGTCGAGGCGGCGGTAGCGCGATTTGACGTCGTCACCGCGAAGGATGCCCATTTGCGACAGGCAGCGCGCGACGCCCTTCCGCATGTCGTCCTTCGGCAGCGTGAAGACGATCGCGGCGGCGCTGGCGACGAGATCGACGAATTCCGGCTTCGGCTTGCGGCTGCCGGCCTTGGCGTAGAGCTCGTTGCTGTAGCTGCGATTGGCGCAGCCGAGCGAGAGTTCCTTCGCCAGCGGATGCGACAGGTAGATGACGTTGGCGGCCGTGATGCCGACCTTGAGGCCGTCGATCTGGCTCCTGAGCTGGTTCGCGATATCGTCGCAGCGGTCGGCGCGGGCGGGTGTAGCGGCGACGGCCAGCGCGATGGTCGCCAGCGGCGCAAGTACCGCGGCAAGCATGGTCGATTTCAGAACGTCTAATCTCACGGTCATGGTGGATGCCCCCTAGCGCCATTGAAGCGTCCACGAGCGTTTCGCGCAAGGGTGGGTTATCTCGTCATGGCCAGGTATAGCCGTCCGAAGCACGGCGTCGCTTTCCGCTCGCCCATGGCCCGGCCATCCACGTCTTATGCCATGCTTGCAAAAGGAAGACGTGGATGCCCGCGACAAGCGCGGGCATGACGGATAAACTTGCTTGCGTCGCGCGAAATCGAGGGAAGGGCGGCGATTTATGAAAAGCCAACGGTTTAGTACAGCAAGGGCGAGATCGGCCGGGTCAGGATCGTCGAGGACTTCCTGCCGTCGCCGGACAGGCTGGTGCTGCGCGAGGACAATGTGAAGGTGACGCTGAGCCTGTCGCAGCGCTCGGTGGCGTTTTTCAAGCGCGCCGCGCGCCAGCGCCGCGTGCCCTACCAGCGCATGATCCGCGCGCTGGTGGATGCCTATGCGGATAAGCAGGAGTGGAAGGGGTGACGAAATCTGCTGCCTCATCCGCGCGCGGCTCACTTCCTTTTGCCTCAAAAGTGCTTAGAACGGTGCCATCGCCGGCGTCTCGAAGCAGGCGCTTCCGGCTCCCAACGATACGAGACACCCCATGAACGCCCCCACCGCTTTCTCCGACCAGCAAAAACCCGTCCCGCCCTACAAGCACACGCCGCTGTTCCCGCTGGGGCCTGACACCACGCCCTACAAGAAGATCACGACCGAGGGCGTGCGGGTCGAGAAGGTGCTCGGCAGGGACATGCTGGTGGTGTCGCGGGAGGCGCTGCGGGCGTTGTCGGAGGCCGCGTTCGGCGACATCAATCATTATCTGCGGCCCGGCCACCTGAAGCAGTTGCGCGCGATCCTCGACGACAAGGAGGCCAGCGACAACGACAAGTTCGTGGCCTTCGATTTCCTGAAGAACGCCAACATCGCCGCCGGCGGCGTATTGCCGATGTGCCAGGATACCGGCACCGCGATCATCATGGGCAAGAAGGGTTTTCGCGTCATCACCGATGGCGACGACGAGGCGGCGCTCTCGGAAGGCGCGCGCGACGCTTATCTGCGCCGCAACCTCCGTTATTCGCAGGTGGCGCCGCTGTCGATGTATGAGGAGAAGAACACCGCCAACAACATGCCGGCGCAGTGCGAGATCTATGCCGAAGGCGATGACGCCTACAAGTTCATGTTCATGGCCAAGGGGGGCGGGTCCGCCAACAAGAGTTTCCTGTTCCAGGCGACGCCGTCGGTGCTGACCAAGGACCGGATGCTGGCGTTCCTGAAGGAGAAGGTGCTGACCCTCGGCACCGCGGCGTGCCCGCCCTATCATCTGGCGATCGTGATCGGCGGCACCTCGGCCGAGCTCTGCATGAAAACCGTAAAACTCGCCTCCGC